>DATBQV010000236.1:0-9125 GCA_036560625.1 Gemmatimonadales bacterium | reverse complement strand
ACGCAACTGCTGGACTGAGCTGCGATGAACGGTGAACGGTGAAAAGTGAACGGGGGGGCGCCCCTGAGCGGAGGCCCCCCGTTTACCGTTTACTGTTTACCGTTCACCGCAGTCTGACCACCGTCTTCCGGTCGCCGTCCTTCAGGATCCCGTACACCGTCCCTTTGCCGCCGAACCCAGCCAGCGTCACTCCGGCCGGCAGCGTGACTGCCTTCTTCCATGCGCCGTCCGGCCCGTATACGTCGTAGACCACGGCCGTCGCCTCGAACCGCCCCGAGCGCTGGAGCCAGACTTCTCCGCTCGGGCTGCCCATCCCCGTCTCGAACGGCGGCTTGTTCTCGGCGAACGGCCACTCGATCCGAAGCGTGTCGGGAAGGCCGCGGCCTTTGCCCTGCTCCCGGATCTTCGCGATCACCCGCTGCTTGTCGGCCTCGGTCACGGGAACCTTCGTGAAGGCGTGCGGCTGTCCCCGGATCCACACGCCCCCGGGTCCCCGCCACTCCACCTGGTTCTCGCGGGCTCGCGCCACCCACACGCGTCCGTCGGGGAGCACGCCGAAGAGGTCGTTCGGGCCGAAGATCTTGGCGACGTCCTGCGTCTGCTCCCCGAACACCGCATTGCCGTATTCCGGCGCCGCGAGGTGCGCGACCGTGTCGACCCGGCCGTTCATCAGCTCGAGCCGCAGCACGGCCACACTCTCGGGGCGAACCACCTTGCCGGGCTCTCCCCCCCCGACGACGGACTCGTAGTCGGTCTTGTAACCGAATCCGCTCTGATCGTACGCGAGCACCGGGGTCGCTCCGCCGGCCGGAGGAAGGCGCAGGGCCGCGAGCGGCTGTCCCGCTTCGGTCCAGAGCGTGGTGCGTACCGCCGCGAAGTCCACGAGCGCGAGGGTATCGCCCGCCAGGTGAGCAACCCAGCCCGGAAACTTATAGATGGAAGGGGCTGCGCCGGGCGGGAGACTGTCGACCCGCGTGCCGATCGTGTCCACCTTGCCGCTGGCCAGATCGGCGCGCAGAAAGACTCGTGCCCGGGTATCGGCGAACGCGATCCGCCCGTCGGACAGCTCGACCACGTTGCTCAGCTGCGCGAACGTTGCCGGCAGCTTCGCGTCGATCTTCAGATCACCGCCTCCCCCGGCGCCGGAGTTGGCGCAGGCAGCGGCGACGGCCGCGAGCAGGATGGGCCAGGACGATCTCACCGCGAGCATCATGAAGCTCCTTGCGAAACGAGTGGTGGCACTATGACCTGGAGCACGCGGAGCCGTCCGCTGTCGGGCTCGATCGCGAGCGCCGCGCCGGCCGCCGCTGCCAAGATACGGCCGGGGCCCCGGAGCCGGATCTCCCGGATCAGACGCCCCTCCCGGTCGACGACGTGCCAGCTACCGGTGGAATCGAGGGGGGATCGACTCTTCTGGAGCCACACCAGACCGTCCGCCGACGTGAACGCCGCCTCGAACGGCGCCTTGACCGGGGCGAAGGGGAGCTGCTCCGCCGTGTTCCGAAGCTCGGGGGGAAACGTCCGGACGAACAGCTCCCGATCCGCCCGAGTCACCTCGAGCACGCGATCCGGCAGGGCCTCGCCTGTCGTCCAATGCCCCGTCGAATCTCTCCAGTCCACGCGGTTCTGATAGACCCGCGCCACCCAGAGCGAGCCGTCCGCCAGCGCACCCCACTGGTCCGTTCCGCTGAACACGCGACGCTCGAACCGACGGCCGGCGTCGCCCTCGACCTCGGCGATGTCGAGCGGCGCGAGCCGGGCCAGCGTATCGATTCGAGAAAAGTCCGGTGCGGTCCGAACCACCGCGCCCGAGTCACGGTTGCCGCTGCCGTCACGACCGCCCGGCGGCAGCAGCGGCACATAGAACCTACCCGCGGCATCGCGCATGCGCGCGAGTGCCCCGCGCGTGATGTCGGCGGTGGGGACACCGCGCCCGAATCGTCCGTCCAGGCTCCACACGCTGAGCCGCCGGAGCCCCCAGTCGGCCACCCACAGTGAGTCGCCCGAGCGGAAGAGCGCGAAGGGGTTGCGGAGCTCGGTGGTCTTGGGGCCGCCGAGCGGCGCGCCGCGCCTCGCGGCGAAGTCGACGATCGTGACGACGCCGCTGCCCTCCGACACGAGCGCCCAACGGCCGGCGCCCAGCCAGACCGCGCCCGCCGCGTCGCGGAAGGGGACCTCGAGAGTGTCGGTCGGGGACGCGAGCTCGAGCGGGGGGGCCACCGGCTTGGGGGTGCCGCAGGCGGCGAGCAGAACCGCGACTCCCACACCGCCCGCCCGCGCGACGCCGGGATGTCGGGGGACCAGCATGGGCGGGAATGTAAGCGGCCCTTACGGCCTCCACCAATACGAGAACTTCACCAGGAAGACGTTGTTCGCCGCGCTGGAGAAGAGGCGACTCAGCCCATCGCCTACCCGGAACGTGCCGTCGGTGATCGTGTCCGACCGGTTCTGGGTCCAGACGAAGTAGATCGTCGAGCCGGGCCGGTACTCCCAGCGGAGTACCGCGTTTCCGCGGAGGGAGGCCAGCGAGAAATTCGGGTTGTCGAACTCGAGCTGGGGCAGGCCCGGCGTGGCCGGCGTCACGATGAGCCGGGTGTCGTCGTCCGGGGCGGTCTGTGCCGGCCCCGTGAGCAGGAAGTCGTACGTCTTCGGCTGGGCCAGCTCCTTGTAATTGCTGAACCGGCCGGACGAGAGCAGGGGCTGGGCGTAGATCTCGAGACTCAGCCTCGGCGTGAAGATCCAGTTGAGCCGAATGCTGGCCGACAGCTGAAGCTCCTGCAGCTCCGCGAAGAGGTAGCGATGACCGTAGGTCTGGGTCGCGACCGGATCGTCGAACGTGTCGACGTACTGCGCGGTGCTGTGCAGCTTGTCGAGTCTCGGCCCGAACTGGATCAACGCGCGGGTGCTCGGGTGCCACTCGAGCGTCGGGGCGATGGACCAGCTGTGCTGCCGGTCGCGCGAGAACTCGTCGCCCTGGAGGCTGAGGCCGGCGATCCACTTCTGCCGTGGATCCGAGGTGAAGCTCATGGACCAGTCGACGCCGGGCGGGTTCAGGCTCAGCGGGCCGCCCCGGGTGCGCCGGGCGTTCAGGCTCTGCGCGTCGTACTCCAGCGACCACTGCCAATGCGAGAAGTTGCGGAGATCGAAGCTCCCCAGCAGGAAGTAGCCGGCCAGCGTGAGGTCGCCGCCGAAGTCCCATGACCGGAAGGTGGCGAGGTTGAGCTGCGCGCTCTGAAACAGTCGGCTGGGCCGGGTCCAGCGTCGGCCCACCATGAGGTGGCTGTTCACCTGGTCCGCCCAGATCTGGAAGCCGAGGTCGTTGACCTCGAATCCCGGATTGATGGCGCCGACCGCCGCGTTGAGCATCCAGTCGCCCTTCTGCTTGTTCAGCGTGATCCGGCCCGCCCACCCCGCGAGCGAAGTTGCAGTCGAGTCGACGCCCAGATACCCGGCGTCCGGGCGCTGGAAGTAGTGGACCGAATTGCTCTCCAGATCGATCAACCGCGCTGGGGTGCCGCTCACTCGGCTCGCCCCCACCCACCCCGTCAGCACCCAGGTGGCGCTCTTGTCCAGCGTGGCCCACCCATCCGCGCCAAGAGTGAAAGCGGTGCGCGACAGCTGCTGCGGGAGGCTGTCCTCGTCGAACCGTCGTGCCGTGCCGGTCCCGATGAGCCCGATACCGTAGCGCCCCTGGCTCAGCTCCTTCTGCGCGCGGTAGGCGCCGTACCACGTGAGCGGCTCGACCTCCGCGCGCCAGCGCGACGGCCCCAGTGCCAGGTCAGCGAACTCGGAGTTGGTGAGCGCGTTGAGCCCGCTCAGGCTCCACGTGCCGGCCTTGCCGCTGAGCTTGGCGGCACCGAGGATGTGCGTCCCCGCCGGTTCCGAGGAGAAGTCCGCCGTCGGCAGGATCCCCTGCGGCGCGCGGCCGATGCGGCGGGTGTAGAGGAAGGTGGCGTCACCCCAGTTGAAGCCCCAGAAATCGTTGGCGCCTCCCGATCCGAAGTTGAAGATGTTGGCACCTTCGATGAAGAACGGCCGCTTCTCGGGGAAGAACGTCTCGAGGTCGGTCAGGTTCACGACCGCCGGGTCCACCTCGACCTGACCGAAATCGGGATTCACGGTCCCGTCGAGCGTGAGGTTGCTCCCGATCCCGATCTTGGCATCCAGGCCGGCGCCGGGCCGAGCGCGGGCGCCCGTGTTGAACGGATCGGCCGCAGCGTGGTCGAGAAATTCGGCTTTGGCGGTGACGTAGGGCATGATTTCGATGCGGGGGCGGGGCGCAACCTGCTCGAGCCCCAGCAGGTCCACGAACCGAGAGACGAACCCGCTCCCGTTGGTGGGGCGGCACACCAGGTAGTCCTGCTCGTTCCGCCGCGCGATCTCCCGCTCGAAGTTGATGCCCCAGACGTACACGTCCTTCCGCTGAAACCGGAGCTGAGAGTACGGGATCCGCAGCTCGGCCGTCCAGCCGAGGGAGTCCCGCGCGGCGCGACCTTCCCAGACGCCGTCCCAGGTATCGTCGGTCCAGTCGTCGTTGTAGAGCGTGCCGTCGTACAGCGTGCCGGCCGCGTTGATGCCGAAGTAGAAGCCGGATCGCCGGTCGTGGTAGGGGTCGAGAAATACGAGGAAGCGGTCCGCGCTGACGGTACGATCGCGCCGGGCGAGCACCGCGGTCACCGAGTCAGGCGCCGCATCGTACATCCGGGCCGCGACGTAGATCGCGTCGTCATCGAACAGCACGCGGATCTCGGTGCGCTCCGACGCCGATGCGCCTTCGTGCGGGGCGCGCTGCGTAAGCTCGGAGATCGGTACAGCCGCGGCCCACGCGGGATCGTCGAGCCGGCCGTCCAGGCTGATCGGCCCCGTCGCCCGGACGGCGTGCACGGCGGCCGCGGTCGGTCGGGAGCGGGCCACGGCGGAATCGAGCTGCGTTCCGGCGGCCGCGAGTAACAGGAGGAGCGCGTTGGGCAGCATGGATGCTGCTCTTAGATCGCGCGGGAACCGAAACGGTTGCCGGACGCTCCCCGCGCCCGGGTCATTGGTCGAGGATCTGCTGCAGGACCTCCGTGACCCGCGGATCGTCCATCTGGCCGAGCCAGAACAGCGCCTTCTTGCGAAGCTCGCGATCGGGATCGGCCTTCGCGATCTCCACCAGCTTGTCCGCGGCCTCCTTGTCCCCTCGCTGGGAGAGGACGAAAATCACCTGCTCGCGCATCGCGTGATCCTGGCTGGCGGAGTAGAGGCCCGCGAACTCGCTCGTCGGGACCTCACACTGCTCGGCCCAGAAGAGCGCCTGCTTTCGCAGCTCGGCTGTCTCCTTCTCGTTCCGGGCGATGTTGATGAGCCAGCGACCGCCCTCTTTCGTATCCATCTGGGAGATCGAGAACAGGACCTTCTTCTTGAGCTCCTCGTTCTGCAGCCTGCCGTACAGGGTCTGGAGAAATGCCGCGTTGTCGGGCGTGCCGGTCTGGCCGATCCAGAAAATCGCTTTCTCTCTCGCCTCCTCGGACACATCCGCCCGCTCGGCATAGGCCCGGAGGGCCTTCATCGCCGTGGCGCTGCCTTCCTGTGACAGGGCGAACACCGCCTTCTCCTGGAGGTTCGGGTCGGTCGATGTCCGGACAATCGAATCCAGCGCGGCCACCGAGTGTTCGGTCCCCACCTGCGAGAGCCAGAACACGGCCTGCTCCCGTACCTCGGAATCCGGATCGTTGCGCGCGGCATCGAGCAAGGTCTCCTCGGCGCCCTGCGGCTGCTGCTGCGCGACCAGGAAGACCGCCTTGCGACGGAGACAGGTCGAGCCCGAGTCGCGGCGGCTGAGCACCTTGCGGAGCACCGGGGCGGCCCGCTCGGCGTCCATCTGCTGGAGCGCATTCAGCGCGGCGACCTTCATGTCATCGTCGTCCTCGCCGCACACGGTGTCGTGAATTCGACCGTGCGGGGCCGGCGGCGCCGGAGGCGCGGGCGGGCGAGGGGGACGCGGCGGGGATGGCGGTGCTGGAGGGGCGGGGGGAACCGCGATCCGCGAAGCGGCCGCCGCGACCGCGGCGGCGGCCGCAGGATCACCCCTTCGGGCCAGCTCGCCCTGGAGCCGCTGCTCTAGTGCCGCGGCGTCACCGCGGGTTGCGGCGCTGGGGTACTTGGTCCGCTGGGTCCGGAGCGCGGTCAGCCCCCGGCGCAGGCTCTCGCCGGTGCCCAGCCGGTAGAGCGCGAACGCTTGCCAGTACAAGGCGTCCGGCGCGTACTGGGACTTGGCGAACCGCGTCTCGATGGCCCCGAACAGCTCGGCGGCCGACCGGTAGTTGCGCCCGCTCAGCGTGCTCAGGGCCGCCCGGTACAGCGAGTCTGCGGGATCGGCCTGCGCCGTGGGCGGCGGCGGTGCCTGGACCGGTTCCTTTGTGCCGGGTCGCCGCGCGGCAACCGGCCCCGTCGCAGCCAGCCCCGCCACTGCCAGCACCGTCCACCGGATCGTGTTCCAGGACATCACAGCGCTCCTTGCCGGAAGTGCACTCCAGTACCGGCGGGTACGGCGGCCCGCAGGCGGACCAGCATTCCGTCCCGCTCCAGGCCGTCGGTGATGAGCTTCAGATCCTCGCTCTGGCGCCCCGGCGCGAGCTGCGCGATCTGCGCGAGCACGAGCTCGAGGTCCTGGAGGAGGAGCCTGAGCCGGGGATCGCGCCCGGCCGGCGAGTCGATGAGCAACCGATTGGTGGCGAGGAGCTGGCGGGCGGTGGCCGAGGCCAGCCGCTCCTGGTGCCCCTCCCGCACCGAGGCGCGGAAGAGCGTCAGGAAGACCTCGGCCTGACCGAGATGTTCGGCCGCCACGAGCCGATAGGCGGCCGCGTCGTCCTTTGGATTCACCCCGGGCGTGGGAGCCGGGGCTGCGGCGGGAGTCGGCGCGGTCGCGACCGGACTCGCCCCTGGTCCGGGCCGACTTGCCCGCACGCTCAGGCGACCGATCCCCATTCCCAACACCAGCACCGCGGCGATTCCCGCGGCCCACGTCCAGACGTGGCGCGACCGCCGGGATGGGCGATCCAACGCCCGGCGTGCCCGGATGCCGGCCCAGAGCGCCTCGCGCGGTACCGGCGGCGGCTCGTGGTACGCGCGCGCGGCGTCCCGAAGCTCTGCCTCGAGCGGCTGGTCGTCGTCGTCGCGGATCATGAGGTCATCCTCTCGCGAAGTCGGCCAGCGAGCGGCGGAGCTTGGCCCGCGCCCGGCTGAGCTGGGCCTTCGAGGTACCGGTCTGCACTCCGAGCGTGCGCCCGATCTCCTCGTGCGTGTAGCCCTCGACGTCGTGCATCAGGAACACCACGCGATATCCCTCCGGAAGCTCGTCGATGGCCCGGGCGAGCCGGTCGCGCAGATCGGGTTCGGCCCGGCGCTCCGTCACCGCGGCGGTGGCGGCCTCGTCCAGCGCGACCTCGCGGGTCCGCAGCCGTTTGCCTCGACGCAGGCCGTTCAGCGCCACCGACACGGCGATCGAGCAGATCCAGGTGCCGAGCGCCGCGTCGCCCCGGAAGTCCCCGAGGCGGTCGAACGTGCGGATGAACGTCTCCTGGGTGTAGTCCTGCGCCTGGTCCGGGTCGCCGGCGATCCGGTACACGAGCCGGTAGACCCGCTCGACGTGGGCGTCGTACAACTCACGCTCGGCACTCGCATCGCCGGCCTGCACACGAGCGATCAGGAGACGATCGTCCACCGGGCTCCGGGGCGGGGGCGAAGAGTTCAGTCCGGCGTCGGTTCTCTGACACCGGCCCTGGGGAAAGGGTTGCGCCCCTTACGAGACGCAACCGTTGGGCGATTCAGGGCATCTCTCTGGGTGAGCCGGTTCCCGGCCCGACGATTTCCGGAGCGAGAACATGATCATGCGGACCACGAACACCGACGACGCAACCGACTATCGCATGCTGGACAGCAACGGACGGCTGCTCGGTCGGGTCCAGGCGCCGGAAGGACCGCCGTCGCTCGGCCCCGGCGCCGGCACGGTCCTCCTGCTGCGGGACTGCCCGTCGGCGCGCCCGCCTGCGCCCGTTTGAGCGCAACCGGGTCCACCCTCCACCCCAGCCGGTCTGCATCGAACGAGCCTGCTCTAACAGATGATTTGACAAGTAGTTACGTATGAACGCTCTGGTTGCGGCGACGCCGCGACTCTGGGTATATTCCGGGCTGCACCAGGATCCGCTTTCACGGCAGCTCCTCAGACCCGGATCGCGTCATGACCGCACCCAACTCACGCGAACGCATCCTGCCCCGCCTCATCGAAGAGGAGATGCAGCAGTCGTTCATCAACTATTCGATGAGCGTGATCGTCTCGCGCGCGCTCCCCGACGTGCGGGACGGGCTCAAGCCGGTCCATCGCCGGATCCTCTACGCCATGAACGAGCTCGGGCTGGTTCCCGGGCGACCCTACAAGAAGTCCGCGACCGTCGTGGGTGATGTGCTCGGCAAGTACCATCCGCACGGCGACACGAGCGTCTACGACGCTCTCGTCCGCATGGTCCAGGAGTTCGCTCTGCGCTACCCGCTCATCGACGGCCAGGGAAACTTCGGCACCATCGACGACAATGCGGCGGCCTACCGCTACACCGAGGCGCGGCTTACGCCCGCCGCCATGTCGTTGCTCGAGGACATCGACAAGAACACGGTCGACGTTCAGGCCAACTTCGACGACCGGCTGCAGGAGCCGACCGTCCTCCCGGCCAAGATTCCCAACCTGCTGGTCAACGGCTCGAGCGGCATCGCGGTCGGGATGGCGACGAACATCCCGCCGCACAACCTGCGGGAAGTGGCCAAAGCCGTGGAGCTGCTCATCGACGAGCCGGATTCGTCGATCGCGGACCTGCGGAAGGTGATCAAGGGGCCCGACTTCCCCACCGGCGCCTACATCTACGGCCGGGAGGGGATCAAGGAAGCCTACGAAACCGGACGCGGCCGGGTGATCATGCGCGCACGGGCCCAGATCGAGGAGAAGGAGTCGTCCGGGCGCTACCAGATCGTCGTGACCGAGCTGCCGTACATGGTCAGCATGGAGCGGCTGCACAAGGACATCGCCGAGCTGGCTAACCAGCGCAAGATCGAGGGGATCTCGGACGCCCGGAACGAGAGCGACAAGGACGGCATCC
>DATBQV010000235.1:0-3344 GCA_036560625.1 Gemmatimonadales bacterium | reverse complement strand
CACGTCCGCGGTCCGCTGAGCCGCGAGCCGATCGACAACCAACTGCGGATAGTCGTGTTTCCAGCCCGGCTGCAACGCGACTCGCCCGCGGGGGATCTCGCCGCCGAGGACCTGTCGCTCCACCGCGGCCGCGACCTCGGCGTAGCCACGGTTCTGCCCCGGCTTCTCCCTGCCCAGGGCGCTCAGGTGATGGCTGCCCGTGCCGATCCAGCGGTAGACGTAGTAGATCTCCTCCGGCGTGGCGGCGTAGGACGCGGTGGCGCCGGGGAAGCGGGCCGCCAGTTGGTCTTCGAAGATCGCATCGGTGCCGCTGCCCTCCGCTGCATAGCCGCCGACGGCGTCGAAGAGAGCGCGCGACCAGCAGCTCGCGGCGTGAAAGCGGTTCCGCACCGGGCCGCTCAGGCGGTCGTCGCTCCACATCCAGGCCGAGTCCGCCTTGAAGAAGCCTTCCCCGGGGTCGAAGCGCGCCACCGAGAGGCTCAGCCGATGCGGCAGGTAGACGTCGTCGTCGTCCCAGGGGAAGAGCAGGTCGTGCGACGCCAGGGCGACCGCGGCGTTCATCTTCTCGCCCAGGCTCCGGAAGCGCCGTGGGAGGTTGATCACCTGCACCTCGGGATGGTCGAGCTCCAGGACCTGATCGGCGTAGTCGTTCAAGACGATCATCTCTTTGAGTCCGGCGTAGTCCTGCCGGAGGAACGAATGGATGGCCTCCTCCAGCAGCCGGGGACGGCCGTAGGTCAGGCAGAAGCAGCTCACCGCGGGGAAGTTGGTCATTGTGTCCTCGCGCCTGCGGTTCACCGAGCCGCGAGGTGATCGGCGATCAACTGCGGATAGTCCTGTTTCCAGTGCGGCTGCAACACGACGCACCCGAGGGGGATCTCTCCGCGCCGGGCCCGTTTCGCCACCATATCGCCGACCTCGGCGTGGCCGACGTTCTGCCCGACCTTCAGCGTGCCGTAACCGCTCATGTGATAGCTGCCCGTGCCCCAGCGATAGACGTAGTAGATCTCCTCCAGCTCGACGAGGCGGGGCGCAGTAGAGCCGGGAAAGCGGCTCTTCAGTTGCTGCTCGAAGAGCAGGTCGTAGCCGGATCCCTCCGCCGCATAGCCGCCCGAGGCGTCGAACAGGCGGCGCGACCAACAGCTACCGGCGTGAAGGAGGTTCTCCACCGGGCCGATGAGCTTGCCGTCCTCCCAGAACCAGGCTCGATGCGCCTTGAAAAAATCCTTCGCAGGGTCGAAATTCGCCACGGAAAAGCTCAGCCGATGGGGCAGGTAGACGTCGTCGTCGTCCCAGACGAAGAGCAGATCGTGCGACGTCAGGGCGACCGCGGCATTCATCTTCTCCCCCACGGACCGGAAGCGCTTGGGAAGGTTGATCACCTGCACCTCGGGATGGTCGAGCTCCAGGGTCTGGCCGGGGTAGTCGTTGAGCACGATCATCTCTTTGGGTCCGGCGTAGTCCTGCAGGAGGAACGAATGGATGGCCTCCTCCAGCAGCCGGGGCCGGCCGTAGGTCAGGCAGAAGCAGCTCACCGCGGGCAGGCTCTCCATACCACTCCCTGGCAGTCCGTCGCCAAGTCAGCTTCCGAGGTCGAGGGGACGCAGCCTTCGAGTTTACCCGAAGAATAGCAGGCCGCGGACTGCTCTGGTATCGTCTCTAAGAGAGTGGACCGTCTTGAAAGGATGGAGGCAAGGCCAATGCGAATCCAGAGCGTTCCGCGGTTCCCCGTAGCATGGACATTGTCGCTGGCGGCAGCCGTGCTGGCGTTCACGGCGTGGAGCACGGCGCCGGCGCGGGCGGATGACGGGCACGCGCAGCCCTGCCTGGTGATCGATACCGACGTGGCGCTCGACGATATCCGGGCCTTCGCGGTCCTGCTCCCGCAGCGCGCGCCGCAGGCCGTAGTGGTCACGGAAGGTATCTCCGCGGTACCCGGCGGCAGCACCGCCATCGCGATGTATCTGGCGAGCGCGCCGTCCTCGGCGCCGGTCATCCCGGGGCTCGCGGCGGCCAATCCGCCGAACTATGACTGGCTGCCCGCCGCACGGGCGGGGGCCGAGCGCCTCAACGGGTTCCTCGCGCAGGCCGTGCCGTTCGCCAGCCGGGCCCAGAACATGACCCGGGCGCTGGTCGACGCCACGCAGAACTGCGACCGCATCGAGGTGCTGATGCTCGGGCCGTGGTCGTCCTTCGTGCGCTACGCCCCGGCGCTGGGAGACAAGATCCAGCGGGTGGTGGCCTCGGGGCGGCCGCTGGCGGAAAACAATCCGGACAACTTCAACTGCGTCTACGACCAGCCGGCGTGCGAGGCGGCGGACCGCCTGTTGCGCAGCCGGCACGTGGCGGCGGCGTGGGTGGACATGCCGACGGATGCCAGCCCCAACCCGTCCTACGAACCGACCGTAGCGATGATCGAGCGCCTGGCCCAGACCGGCATGCCCGGCGTGTTGCGCGCCGCGCTCCTGTTCGATCCGACCCAGTGGCTCGGCACGCGCCTGTGGGACGACAGCGCGGCGCTGTATCTGCTGGCGCCGCAAGGCTTCGCCCTCAACGGCGCCCATTTCGAGCCCGCCCTCAACGAGGACACCTGGCGCCAGCGCCTGGTCAACGCCATCAACGCGACGCCGGCGCGATGACTGGAGGTCGCGATCACCTGCCGGTAGCGGGTCGCACGCGGCGGCAACCACTTTCAGAATGGGGCACCCCATGAAGAAGCTCGCTCTGCTCGCGTCGGTCATGGTCGTCTGTGGAGCCGGTCTTTCGAGCGCCCGGGCGGCGGCTCCCTCGGGCTCGCTGATCGTGAACGGGAGCTTCGAGGACCCCGTCATCGCCGGGCCCTTCCAGCTCTTCGGCTCGATCCCGGGGTGGCAGCCCACGGCCTCGTGCGGCCCCGGCATCGAGATCGACCGCAGCGCCTTCGGCGCCGCCGCCGAGGGCAATCAGTCCATCGAGCTGAACACGACGTGCGTGAACGGGGTGAGCCAGGCGGTGGCGACGACGCCCGGCGCCTCGTACTCGCTGGCCTTCGCCTTCGCGGCCAGGCCGGGCACCACCGCGGCGCAGAACCGGATGGACATCCACTTCGACGGCTCGGTCGTCGACCAGCTCGGCCCGCAGGCGCCCGGTGCGGGGCTCGAATGGTCCCTCCACCAGTACGAGGTCACCGCCACCGGCTCGTCGGCCACGCTCAGCTTCCAGGGGTCGGACCCCGCCGCCGCCGACGGCGTGGGCACCGAGCTCGACTTCGTGTCGCTGGTCCCCCTGGTGCTTCGTGCGGGTCCCTGGACGGCAATCCCCGCGTCGCTCGATCTGTTCGAGGTCGCCTGTCCCAGCCCGAGCGT
>DATBQV010000234.1:0-13840 GCA_036560625.1 Gemmatimonadales bacterium | reverse complement strand
CCACGCTGTCGCCCCGCAGGCGCACCCGCCCGGCCGCATCCCGCACGACGATCTGCGGATCGCTCACGCGGGTCGCGAGCGTGTCCAGATCCACCAGGAAGGGCCGGTGGTCGGGCGTGCTGATCCGCATGCGCGCCATGGTCGTCGTGATCGGCGAGAATTCGATCACCCGGCGGAGGCCTTCGGGGCCCGACTCGATCACGCGCCCGGGCTTGGACCGCTCGACGGCCAGCACCGAGTCCCGCTCGGCCTGCGTCTTGAGCTGGGGCGGCGGCGACCATGGGACCATCACGCGGAGCGTGCCTTCGCGTACGCGAAGGTTGCGGAACTCGATCAGGGGCGAGGTACCGCCGCCCGGGCCGCCCAGCCGGAGCACGTCCTCGTAGTTCATCCGGCCGTTCGCGTGCTTGATCAACTGGATCGTGGGCCGCTCGACCTGCAGCCGGGCCAGCACGAAGCGGCGGGCGAGGAAGTTGGGCAACCGGTACGTGATGCGGACGTGCGGCAGATCTGCGAGCAGGACGCCGGAGGTATCGCGGACCACGAGACCTTCGATGGTCAGGTCGTAGAGGAACGACCCGGACACCGACGCCACCTGCACCGATCCGTTCAGCGCCCGGCTCAGCTCGCTCGACACGCTTCGCGCCACCAGATCGCGCCCGGGCGGCGAGAGGACCAGCGCCATCACCACGCCCAGGATCCCGGCCAGCGTCCCGAGCAGCACGACGAAGACGAAGCGGGCGATCCGGCGGCGCATCAGAACGGCTGCCCCACCGAGAACTGGAACGTGAGCGGGACGCCGAAGATCCGGTTGCGGCGGTCCACCGAGAACCCATCCTGCACCTTGGTGAGGCCGCCGGTCGAGTCGGTCCTGAAGAGGGCGCCCGGCAGCAGCGAGTACGGGTTGTAGGCAATGTCCAGGCGCGCGGGGCCCAGCGGCGTCGCGATGCGGAGACCGAACCCGGGCGTGAACCGGAGGCGGGCCGGGGCAAGGTCGGGCCGACCGCGCTCCCAGAGCATCCCCGCATCGAGGAATGCCGCGAGCCGCATCCGCGACGGGAAGATCGGCGAGGGAAGGCGCAGCTCCAGGTTGCCCACCGCCAGGGTATTTCCCCCGGTGGGCGCCACCTGCACCGAATCGGGCGACAGCTTGTCGGGCGTCACAGCCTGGGCCAGCGCGGTCGAAGTCACGACGTAGACCACCGGGCCCAGCTCGTTGCGGCCGAAGCCGCGCACGTCGTTCGGGCCGCCGGCGTAGAACCGTTGCTCCGGCGGCACGAAGGCGTTCGTCTGGCTGCCGAGCGCCACGGCCGGCGAGAAAATGAGGCCGCCCCGAAGCCGCCAGCTCAGGACCACGCCGCCGCCGAGAGGACGGTACCACGCCGCATCAGCCAGCACCCGGGTGAACTGCTGGAACTCGGACGACCCGATGAGCTTGGAGGCATAGGTCACCTCGAGCGTGGCGTTCGAGCCCCGGGTTGGGTCGATCGGACTGTTCGCCCGCGGCCGGCTGATCCGCGCGGTAAGCGCCGCCAGCAGCCGGCGCTGCTGAAGCTGATCGATCACGTCGGGGGTGCAGGCGTTGAAGAACGCGCAGAAGCTCGCCGGCGTGGCCTCCGTCCGTCCATAGGAAACCGTGTAGGCGACGGAGACAGGGTACTCCCGGCGCGGTGTCTCGTGCAGCAGCTCGACCGTGGTGCCGATTTCCGTCCGCACGTACACCTTGAACTCCGACCGCCGCGCGGCGAACGCCGAGAGACTCAGCGTGTTGTTGGGCTTGAGAAAGGCGGGCCGGCGCAGCGTGGCGGCGAGTGCGTAGTTGAACCGCGAGGATCCGATCGAATCCTCGCGCGACACGCTGCAGATGTTCTTGTCGAAACCGAAATCGAACGGGCGTCCGACGCCGATGCGCGAGACGTTTCCGGTGATGTCGAGCACCCGCCCCTGGCCGAGAAAGTTGCGCACCGTCCAGGCGGCCTGGGTCCGAAAGCACTCCGTCGTCGCGTAGCCCACGCCGGCCCGCACCCGGAACGGCGGGCTCTCGCTCACGCGCACGAGGATCGGCACCGAGTCGCCGGGCGTGTAGTTGGCGGAGTCGACGTCCACCGTCGCCGACCGCACGAGGTCGCTCTTGTACAGGTTCCGCTGGCTCTGGAACATCTCATCCCGGGAGAAGGGCCGTCCCGGCCGCGCCACGAGCAGATCGCGCACCACCGCCGAGTCCACCCGCTTGACGCCCTCCACGCGGACGGTGCTGAAGCGCGCCCGCCGTCCGGGCGAGACGTCGAGCGTCACGTCGGCGGTGTACTTCTCCCGGTCGCTCACGAACCCCGCGTAGACCGCGGCTTCCGGGAAGCCCCGGTTCTTGAGGCGCGTCGCGATGGTGTCGGCCGCGGCCTGCATGAAATAGCGATTGAATACCTGTCCCTCGCGGAGCGGCATATCGAGCAGGAGCCGCTCTTTGGGGCGATCGGGGATGGAGTCCAGGCCGTTGATCGCGAGACTGGTCACGAGGACCGGGCGCCCCTCCTTGATCCGGAACGTGACGTAGGCGTCGCGGTCGGTCCGTCGCACCGTCGTATCCACCGCCACGTCGGGAAAGCCGCTGCGCTTGTACAGCACCTCGAGCCGGAGCACGTCGCGCCGGAATTCGGTCTCGTCGAAGTACCGCTTCTCCCCCAGGCCGATCCACCGCACCAGCGGGAATGTCGCGAACCAGCTCGACTGCGTCGTGCCGATCGCCGCGGCGAGCGTGGTCTTGTTGATGGAGGCGTTGCCTTCGAACTTGAGCTGACGCACGACCCTCGGCTGCTCTTGCGCGGCGACGGGCCGGAGGCCCGCGAGCCCGACCAGGAGAACAACCAGCCCGGGTCCGGCAATTCGGAGGCCGGTCGGGGCGCGGCGAGCCAAGTGGATCGGAATTACGCGCTCCGGGGGAGGGAGGACCGGCCCCGGAACCTCCGGCCGGCGATTGACGCGATGCTCTAAGCTCCTTAGTTTGACGGCCTTACGCTCCTAAGTCAACGCCAATGGGCCCACCCCGGCCGCCGCTTCTGCTCGTCCTCCTCCTCCTCTCCGCGTGCGGCGGCGCGGCTACGGCTTCACCCACCACCCTCGATTACTACTTCGCCTCGGATCCGCGCTCCCTCGATCCGGCGCTGTCCACCGACGTCCCAACCGGTGAGCTCGCGGCCCTGCTGTTCGACAACCTGACGCGTTTTGACGTGGACGGCGCCCTCGTCCCCGGCCTCGCGCGCAGCTGGGACACGGATCGGGCCGGCACCACCTACACTTTCCATCTCCGGCAGGGCCCCGTCTTCCACGACGGACGCACGATCTCCGCCCGGGACGTGCGGGCCTCCTTTCTTCGGGCCTTGGCCCCCGGATCCACCGGGGGCCGTGGCTGGCCGCTCTTTCCCATCCGCGGCGCCCGGGCCTACTCCGCGAGCAAGACCGACTCGGTCGAGGGCATCCGCGTGCCGGACGACAGCACGGTGGTGCTGACGCTCGAGGAGCCGCTCAACATCTTCCCCAAGCTGCTCGCCATGCCGGTGGCCGCGGTCCTCCCCGCCTCGGTGCCGTCGGACTTCGATCAGCATCCCACCGGCAGCGGGCCGTGGCGCTTCGTCTCCTGGTCGCACGACGACCAGATCATCCTCGCGAAGAACCCGCGATACTGGAACGGCCCGCCGCACATGGACACGCTCCGGATCCGCATCATCCCGGAGCCGCTCACGCGCGCCGCGGAGTACGAGGCGGGACGGCTGAGCGTCGTCGAGGTGCCGTTCAGCGAGACGAAGCGGTGGGAAGACCAGCACCGGGCGGAGCTGGACCGACGGCCCGCGCTGCGCGATCTCTACATCGCGATCAATACCACCCGCGGGCCCCTCAAGGACCCGCGCGTGCGGCGGGCGTTGAACCAGGCGGTCGACGTCGGCACGCTGCTCGCGAACATCATGGCCGGCCGGGGCATTCGAGCGGCCGGCGCGATCCCTCCCGGCCTCGCAGGCTACGACTCGGCCCGCGCCCCCTATGCGTTCGACCCCGCCAGGGCCCGGCAGCTCCTCGCGGATGCCGGCTATGCCAAGGGGTTCTCGGTCCAGCTCTGGCGGTCGCATCTGCCGGAGTACGCCCGGATCGCACAGGCGGTGCAGCAGAGCCTGGGACAGATCGGGGTGACCGTGGAGATCGTCGAACGCGACGCGGCAAGCGCGCGCGCCGCGGCGCGGAACGGGGAGGCCGACCTGTTTCTTTCCGACTGGTACGCGGACTATCCCGACCCGGAGAACTTCACTTACCCGTTGTTCCACTCGAAGAACAAGGGCGCCGGCGGCAACTACGCGTTCCTGGACGACCCACAGCTCGACAGCCTCATCATCCGGATGCGTGCTACCCAGGACGACGCCGAAAAGACCCGGCTGGCCCGGACGATCGACGCCCGCGCGTTCGATCTGGCGCCGTGGATTTTCCTCTGGTTCCCCGTGGATCTGTGGGCCGTGCGCCCCGAGCTGAC
Source organism: Gemmatimonadales bacterium (assembly GCA_036560625.1). Classification (GTDB taxonomy): domain Bacteria; phylum Gemmatimonadota; class Gemmatimonadetes; order Gemmatimonadales; family GWC2-71-9; genus DASQPE01. The sequence continues at coordinate 9,327 of DATBQV010000234.1, read as the reverse complement.
CGGGTGGCGTATCCCGGCGATCTTCACCGGCCAGCGCTGGACCGACGTGCGGCGGATACGATGATGCGAGTGCTCGCCGGTCGCGCGCTGCTTCTCGCCCCCACGCTGCTTGGCGTGCTGCTGGTCACCTTCCTGCTGCTCTACGTCGCACCCGGGGATCCGGTCCAGGCCATGGTCGGTGAGCGGGCCGATCCGGAGACGCTGGCACGGCTCCGGGCGGAGCTGCATCTGGACGATCCTCTCCCGCAGCAGTTCTTCCACTACGTCGGCGGCGTGCTCCGCGGTGACCTCGGCACATCGTACATCACCGGCCGCCCGATCCTCGGCGACCTGCTGGAGCGCTTTCCCGCAACGCTGCGCCTCGCGGGAGCGGCCATGCTGTTCGCCACGTTGACCGGCATCACCATCGGGGTATACGGCGCGTGGCGTCCGCGTGGCTGGGTCGACCGCGCCAGCGCGCTCGCGGCCTACCTCGGCGTGTCCTTCCCGGTGTACTGGGTAGGGCTGCTGCTCATTCTGCTGTTCGCGGTGATGCTCCGCTGGCTCCCGCCGTCCGGGTATGGCGGCCCCGCCTATCTCGTCCTCCCCGCGCTCACGCTGGGCATGCGATCGGTCGCGTTTCTCTCGCGCATGACCCGCGCGGCGATGCAGGAGGTGCTCCAGAGCGATTTCGTGCGCACCGCTCGGGCCAAGGGGCTCACCGAGACGGCGGTCGTTCTCCGGCACGGACTGCGGAACGCGCTCCTGCCGGTCATCACCGTCATTGGCCTCGACTTCGGCAGCTATCTGACCGGCTCCATTCTTACCGAGACGATCTTCTCCTGGCCCGGCGTCGGCCGCTACGTGCTCACCGCCATCGAAAAGCGGGACCTCCCCGCCGTGCAGGGCAGCATCCTTTTTCTGAGCCTGGTGTTCGTGCTGGTGAACCTGGCGGTGGACCTGCTCTACGCGAAGGCGGATCCGCGGGTGGCGTACGAGTAGGCCCGGACGCGGAGGGCCACGGCGTTCCGCGCGTTGGACCCGCCCCGCGATGCTTGGCCGCCTCACCCTGGCCGTTGCCTTCTCCTCGGCTCTGCCGCTCTTCCAACCCGTTCCGCTCCCCGCGCAGACCCCGCTCGCCCGACTGCTCGATCGCCGCCTCGACGCCGCGCCCCTCAATCGCTTTCTCTGGGGACTCGCGGTCGTCGACGACCGGGGCCGCTTGCTCTACGGACGCAACGCGGACCGGCTGTTCGTGCCGGCCAGCACGGCCAAGGTGTTCGTGAGCGTCGTGGCCGCGGCGCGCCTCCCCGCCGACGGGACCGTGCGGACGAGCGTGTACGCCGGGGGACCCATCTCCGCCGGCGTCATCAAGGGCGATCTCGTTCTCTACGGTCGCGGCGATCCCACCATGGACCGCCGCTGCTACGGGGTGGACACGACGCCGGCGTTCGCCTGCCAGACCGATGCCGCGGCCCCGCTCCGTCGGCTTGCGGACTCGCTCAGGGCGCTCGGCATCCGGGCGATTGACGGCGACGTCGTGGGCGACGGGAGCTGGCTCGAGCCCATGCTCGTGCACCCGGCGTGGGAGAGCTACGACCTCAACTGGTGGTACGCCGCCCCCGTGTCCGGCCTCGGGTTCAACGACAACAGCGTCGACATCAGCTGGAGCCCGGGGCTCGTGGGCGAGCCGGCGCGCATCTCGTTTGCGCCGAAGCTGGGCGACGTGACACTCGAGAACCGGACGCTCGTCATCCCCGGCGACACGGGGACCACGCTCGACTTCTTTCGCGATCCGGGCACGCGCGTGATCCGCGCCGAAGGCCGGGTGCCGCAAGGCATCGGAGGCAGCACCGAGCATTTCGCGTTGCCGGATCCCAACCTCTACGCGGCCTGGGCCTTCGCGGCCGCACTGGCGGACGCCGGGGTGGCAGTGCGCGGCACCGTGCGCTCGACCACCGACTCGACGGCGTACCGAGCGGCCCGGGGCACGCCGCCTCTCGCAGAGGTCGAGTCCCGTCCGTTCCGTGACTGGATCTTTCCCGTTCTGAACAGCAGTCAGAACTGGTTCGCCGAGATGCTGCTCAAGCAGCTCGGCCGCCGCTTTGGGCGCGCGGGCTCGTGGGCCGAAGGCCTCGCGGTCGAACGGCGGTTCCTCGTGGATTCGGTCGGGCTCGACTCGACCCAGATCGCGCTGGCGGACGGCTCAGGGCTCGCGTGGCTCGACCGCGTGAGCCCACTCGCGCTGGTTGGCCTGCTGCAGTACGCCCATCGGCACCCCGGCATGGAGCCATTCCTGGCGGCGCTACCGCGGTCGGGCTCGCGCGGGTCTCTGAAGCGGCGCTTCCTCGGCACCGGCCTCGAGGGCCGGGTCGCCGCGAAGCCCGGAAGTCTTTCGGGGGTAGGCAGTCTGGCGGGCTATCTCGACTTCGCCGACGGACGGCGGATTACCTTTGCCATCGTGGCGAATCACCACACGCTCGGCAACGGGGCGATGGCCGCCGCGCTCGACAGTCTCGTGCTGGACATCGGGCGGGCACTCGCGAAGCGGCGCTGACCCGCCGCACCCGCCGAGTGCGCGTTACGGCTGACACCGCGGAATGAAGGAGGGACGATGCTGCTTCTGCTGGTGCGTCACGCCGACGCGGGCGATCGGGATCCGGCGCAGTGGTCCGACGACACCGTCCGGCCGCTCACCGAGAAGGGCCGGAAGGTGCACGCCAAGGTAACCCGCGCGCTGCACGAGGCCGGCCTGGTTCCTGAGCTGATCCTCGCGAGCCCCTGGCTCCGCGCCGCCCAGACCGCCGAGGTCATGACCCAGGAGCTCGGCCTCGCGGCGGCGGTCCCGTGCCCCCCGCTCGCCGCCGATCCGGACCTGCACGCGCTGGACGCGGTCGTCGGCCCTCGAAAAGGGAAAGCGGTCGTGGCGCTGGTGGGTCACTCGCCCTGGATCGAGGAGCTGGGCGCGATGCTGCTTACCGGAACCCCGAAGGGAGTCGCGATGGACTTCCCCAAGAGCGGTGTGCTCGCGGTCGAGGCGGAGAGCGTCTCGGCGGGAGCGGGGATACTGCGGTTCTTCCTGAGGCCGAAGATGGTGTGACAGCGGTGAACAGTGAACGGTAAACAGTGAACGGGGGCCCCTATGAGCGGGCGCCCCCCGTTTACCGTTTACTGTTCACCGTTCACCGCCGTCAATCGTCCTTCTGCCCAAAGATCGCCAGATTGGACGAATGTCCCGGGTTCACTTTCATCTTGGGGTTGATGTAGTGCACGGCGTTGTTCACCGCGATGCAGGCCTCGGCGGCGCCGGTGGCGATCAGCTTGAGCTTGCCGGGATAGCTGGTGACATCGCCGGCGGCGAAGATCCCCGGGACGTTCGTGGCCATTACCTGATCGACCTTGATGTCGGCCTTGTCGGTGTCGAGGCCCCATTCATTGATGGCGCCGAGATCGGAGTGAAACCCCAGCAGCGGGATCACGGCGTCGATGTCGAGCGTTTCCTCCTCTTTGGTCTTGTTCTGGAAGATCGTGACGCGCTCGATCCGATCGCTCCCGTGCAGCGCCTTCACCTCCCAGAACGTCCGAACATCGCACTTGCCGGCCGTGCACAGCTCCTGCACCTGCTTCACGGTCGCGCCGTGGGCCCGGAAGTGATCGCGGCGGTGGATCAGTCGCACCGACTTGGCGATCCCCTGGAGGTTCACCGCCCAGTCGAAGGCCGAATCACCACCGCCCACGAGCAGCACGTTCCGCCCGGCGAATAGCTTGGGGTCCACGACTTTGAAGTAGAGCCCCTTCTCTTCGTAGCGTTCCTCACCCTCGATGCCGAGCTTCCGCGGCTCGAACGCCCCGATCCCCGCGCAGATGATCACCGTGCGGCTGGGATAGACCCCAACCGTGGTCTCGAGCAGGAAATGGCTCTTGCCGTTCTCCTCCGTCCGGCGGAGCCCGGTCACCACTTCGCCCAGGTGCGTGGGCGCACCAAACTGGAGCGCCTGCTCCACCATCCCCGCAACGAGATCCTTGGCCAGCACTTTGGGGAAGCCGGCCACGTCGAAGATGTACTTCTCCGGGTACAGGGCCTGGAGCTGGCCGCCCAGCGCCGGCAGGGCATCGATGATTCGTACCGTCGCGGCACGCATGCCGGCATAGAAGGCGGCGAACAGCCCGGTCGGGCCGCCGCCGATGATGGCTATGTCGCGCAGGTCGTGCTCGGGCATTGTCCGTCCACTGAGGGTTTAATGAAGCCAAGCGGGGGAATATACAGCGGTGGGTGGTCCGGATCAGCGGTGCTGATACCTTATACCCCATGCCCATCTACACTCGAACCGGCGATGCCGGCACCACCGGCCTTTTCGGAGGCGGCCGTGTGCCGAAGGACCACCCGCGTGTCGCCGCGTACGGCGACGTGGACGAGCTGAACGCGACAATAGGCCTCGCGCGCACCACCTCGCCGGCCGATCTGGCCGACCCGCTGCTCGAGTCGATCCAGCGCGACCTCTTCTCCCTCGGCGGCCACCTCGCCTCACCCGAGCCGGCCAAGGTCGCGAAAGCCCTCGAGCGCGCGACCCTCTCGCCCGAGCGGATCCGGGAATTCGAGATGGTGATGGACGCGGCGGACCAGGAAATCGGTCCGCTCAAGTCGTTCATCCTCCCCGGCGGCGCTCCGAAGGCCGCCATGCTCCATCTGGCACGGACCGTCTGTCGGCGCGCCGAGCGGAGTGTGGTCACGCTGGCACGGGAGAGCGAGGTCCCCGAGCTGTTCCTTGCCTATCTGAACCGCCTGTCCGATCTGCTGTTCACCCTCGCGCGCCTGGCCAACCACCGCGCCGGCGTGGGCGACGTGCAATGGTGACGGTTCACCACGCGCTCGGCAGCTATCCGGTTGAGGTTGAGCCCGGGGCGCTCGGCCGCCTCCGGTCGTTCGCGGCGGAACACATCGCCGGACGGCGCCTTGCGCTCATCACCGAGTCCACCGTCGGGCCGCTGTTCGATGCCTTCCGGCAAGGATCGGGATCGTGGCAGGCCACGCCCCGCGCCCAACCCGACGTACCGGAATTCGGCGCGGAGCTGGTGGTACCCGCCGGGGAGGCGTCCAAGAATCGGACTCAGTGGAGCGCGCTCTCCGATCAGCTGCTCGACCTCACCTTCGGTCGCGACAGCGCGATCGTGGCCTTGGGTGGCGGGATGGTCGGAGACCTCGCGGGCTTCGTCGCCGCGACGTATCTCCGGGGCATCCCCTGCGTGCAGGTGCCGACGACGCTCCTCGCGATGCTGGACGCTTCCGTCGGCGGGAAGACCGGAGTCGACACGCGGCACGGCAAGAATCTCATCGGCGCGTTTCATCCACCCGCCGCCGTGCTGGCGGATCCGCTGGTCCTGCGGACGCTGCCGGAGCGGGAGTATCGCGCCGGACTGGCCGAAGCCGTGAAGCACGGGCTCATCGCCGACGCCGCCTACTTCGCCTGGCTCGGCGCGTCGGCCGACGCCATCGCGCGGCGCGACGAGACCACGCTCGCGACGCTCGTCCGCCGAAGCGTCGAGATCAAGGCGGCCGTCGTGGATGAGGACGAGCGCGAGAGCGGCCGGCGCGCCATCCTCAACGCGGGCCACACCGTCGCCCACGCGGTCGAGCACGCGTCCGACTACGCCCTCGCTCACGGCGAAGCGGTGGCCCTCGGCCTCGTGGCCGAATGCGAGCTGGCGGAGGCCATGGGAATCGGGCGACGCGGACTCGGCGCCGAGGTATCCGCGTTGCTCGCGCGGCTTGGCTTGCCGGTCCGGCTGGCGGAGGCGGTGCCGCGCGAGCGCGTGATGGCGGCAATGACCGCGGACAAGAAGAATCGCGCCGCCCGCGTGCGGTTCGCTCTCCCACGCGATGTGGGGACCATGTTCCCCGGCGAGCAGTGGACGGTGGCGGCCGAGGAGCAGGCGATTTCGCGGGCCCTGGACCGGCTCAGCCGGGGGGCCTGAGTCGCCTTCCGGGGCGGTTTCGGCGGGGTTCGGGGTGGCCTGGAGGCGTCAACGTCACTTTTCCCCAGAGAAATGGGGCAGTGGAGAAAGGGAGGAACCGATTCTCGATGAACGTTTTGTGATGTGGATAAACCCACTTGCTTGACCGCTCCGATGCCCCTTCGTATATTCAAGAGCCGCAACGGCTTACGACACAGCCCGCTTGATTTGATCTCCACAATCGGTCGTTAGGTCAACCCTCTCTCGGGGTGGTCTATGCCTGTCGTCCGCAACAACGGGAATCCACGCCCGCTGTTCCGCACCGCTCCCTCCAGCGCGTTCGACCAATACCTGCTCGACATCCAAAAGTTGCCGATGATTACGGACCCCGAGGAGGAAAAGCGGTTGGCGCGGCGGGCGCAGGCCGGTGATGCGACGGCCGCTGAACGCCTGGTGACGGCCAACCTCCGATTCGTGATCTCCTACGTCAAGAAGTATCAGGGACACGGCCTCGAGCTGTCGGAGCTGGTGGCGATCGGCAACGAAGGACTGCTCAAGGCCGTTCGCAAGTTCGATCCGGAGCACGGCGTCAAATTCATTTCGTATGCGGTATGGTGGGTACGTCAGGCTGTTCTTAAGGCCCTTGCCGAGCAGACCCGCAGCGTCCGGATCCCCCTCAATCAAAACTCGGCGCTTATCCGCATGTCCCGCGCGGAGAGCTTCCTCGCCCAGGAGCTGGGTCGGGAGCCGACCGACCACGAGGTCGCGCTCGCCCTCAACGACACGGTGGACAACATTCGCGCCGCCCGCCGGATGACGGGGGCCGAGGTGTCGCTGGACGCCCCGGTCGAGCGGCAGGACCGGGCCTCGAGCACCTTCGGGGAGCGGGTCGCGGGCACCGGCCATGGCGAGATCGAGGAGATGACCGACAGCCGGCTCCGCCGGGAGTTCATCGATCGGCTCTTCGAGCGGCACCTCACCCCGCGCGAGCGCAAGATCCTCTCGCTCTACTACGGACTCGAGGAAGGCTCGGAGGCGCTCACGCTGGAGAAGATCGGCGCGCTGCTCGGCGTCACCCGCGAGCGCATTCGGCAGATCCGGGAGCGGGCGTTCGAGAAGTTGCGGGAATCACCGGATGTAAAGTCGCTGAAGGAGGGGTGGGTGGCGGCGTAGCAGCTACTAGCCGTTAGCCATTAGCCGTTAGCCATTAGCTGTCGATCGGGGCCCTCCGCGAGCGTCGCGGGGGGCCCCTTTGCTAATGGCTAACGGCTAATAGCTAACGGCTGAGGGCTATCTTACACCATGCCCCCGTACCCGCTCCCGCTCTTCCCGCTCCAGGTGGTCCTCTTCCCGGGCACACCGCTTCCGCTGCACATCTTCGAGCCGAGATACCGGCAGATGCTCGCGGACTGCCTCACGGGCGAGTCGCGCTTCGGCGTCGTGGGACCGGGACGGGACGGCGAGGCACCGGACACAGGGGCCGTCGGCTGCGCCGCGGAAATCCAGGCCAACGAGCGGCTGCCCGACGGGCGCTCCAACATTCTGGTCGTCGGTGGCTCCCGGTTCGTCGTTCGCCGGGTCCTGGACGATCCGGCGCCGTATCACGTCGGGCTCGTGGAGGAGTTCGACGAGCGGCCGGGCACGCTGCCGGCGGCGGAGCCGATGGGTGAGGTCCGCGATCTCTTCGCCCGATACTACCGCCTCTATCGATCACTGCAGGACGCGGAGCCGGAGGCGCCCGAGCTGCCGGAGGAGCCGGTCCCGCTCAGCTTCACCATCAGCGCCGCGCTGGACTGCGACCCGGACCTCAAACGACGGCTGCTGGCGACGCGCGCTACCGACGAGCGGGTCACCCTTCTCGTGCACCTCATTCCCATGCTCACCCGGTCGCTCCAATCGGCGCTCCGGATCCATCAGCGGGCTCGCCGGAACGGTAAGGGCAACATCCACTCGGTCCTGCCGGCCGACCCATGAAGCCCGCGCTGCTGGAGGCGCTGGGCGGCATCGTCGGCCCACGCTGGGTGCGGCATCGCAAGGCCGAGCTCACCACCTACGCCATGGACGGACTGCCGACGCACGAGTCTCTGCCGGGTGCCGTCGTCCTGCCGGCGAGCCGAGCCGAGGTCGTCCAGGTCATCCGCCTGCTGCATCTGCTGAAGCTGCCCTTCGTCGCCCGCGGGGCGGGCACCGGGCTCTCGGGTGGCGCGCTGGCGGACCCCGAGGCGGTACTGCTCGCGCTCACGCGGATGAACCGCATCCTGCGGGTGGACCGGACCGCCCGCCGGGCCGTCATGCAGCCCGGCGTGGTGAACGCCCGCCTGTCCGAGGCGGTCGCACCGCTCGGCCTCCAGTACGTGCCCGATCCATCCAGCCAGGCCGCCTGCACCGTCGGGGGGAACGTCGCGGAGAACGCGGGCGGTCCGCACTGCCTCAAGTACGGCGTCACCACGAACCACGTGGCGGAGCTGGAGGTGGTCCTCCCCGACGCAAGCGTCGTGCGGCTCGGGTCGCCGCAGGGCGACCCCTGGGGGCCCGACCTGGTGGGCCTGTTCGTGGGCAGCGAAGGCATGTTCGGCGTCGCGACCGAGATCACCGTCCGGCTGGAGCCGATCCCGGCCGCCGTGCGCACGATGCTGGCCGATTTCACCAGCGTGCGCGCCGCGAGCGAGGCGGTGTCCGCGATCATCGCTTCGGGTGTCGTGCCCGCGGCGCTCGAGATGATGGACCAGGCCTGCGTTCAGGCGGTCGAGGCCTCCATCTACGCCGCCGGATACCCGGTCGACGCCGCGGCCGTCCTGCTCGCGGAGGTCGACGGCACCCCGGAGCAGGTCGACGCGGAGGCGATGGTCGTCGAGGAAATTCTCCGAGCGCGCGGCGCCCGGGCGGTGCGGAGCGCCTCCTCCGCCGCGGATCGCGCCCGCCTCTGGCAGGGCCGCAAGAAGGCGTTCGGCGCGATGGGGCGGATCGCCCCGGACCTCGCGGTCCAGGACGCCGTCGTGCCCCGCTCCGCGCTCCCCGACATTCTCGACCGGATCGGGGAGATTCGCCGGCGGCACGCGCTCTCGATCAGCAACGTCTTCCACGCCGGCGACGGGAACCTCCACCCGAACATCAGCTTCGACCGACGCGATCCAGCGCTCGCCGCGCGGGTACGGGACGCGAGCCGCGAGATCATGGCGGTCTGCGTCGCCGCGGGCGGCAGTATCACCGGGGAGCACGGCGTGGGCAACGACAAGATGGATTACATGCCCTGGATCTTCGATGCCGAGACGCTCGGCGCCATGCAGGCGGTCCGCCGGGTGTTCGATCCGGACGAGCGCTGCAACCCGGGCAAGATGCTGCCCCAGCGGGCCTGCCGAGAGTGGCGCGCCGCGCCCGGCGCGCGCTGGTCGGAGG
>DATBQV010000233.1:0-8734 GCA_036560625.1 Gemmatimonadales bacterium | reverse complement strand
AGATACGAGAGGCGGCCGGGAGGGGGACCGATGCAGACGTCGTCGTCCGCGAAGCGCACGTGCAGCGATTCGCGGTCAGCCTCGCTGTAGACGGCGACGGTCTGGAGGCCAAGCTCGCGACACGCGCGGATGACCCGCAGGGCGATCTCCCCGCGGTTCGCGATGAGGACCTTCTTGAACATCAGGGTGTGAGGTCGAGCGACCGCGCCGCGCCCTGGTCGCCGCTCATCTCGGAGAAGGTGCGGTCGGAGGCGGAGTCCACACCCGAGACCCGCAGCGCGAACTCGCTCGGGTTCGACGAGTAGAACAACGCGCTCTCGTAGGACACCACGCTCTCCTTGTACCACTTCATGAGCGACTGATCGAACGACTGCATGCCGTACGAGACGGTGCCTTGGGCGATCAGGTCCGGGATGTTCAGCGCCTTTTCGATGTCCCGGATGTTGTCCGCGACCGCGGCGGAGTTGATCAGCACTTCCGCCGCCGGCACCCGGCCCCGGCCGTCCTTGCGCGGCACCAGGCGGAGGCAGACCACGGCCGCCAGCGCGGTGGAGAGGAGCGACCGGATCTCCTGGTGCTGGTAAGGCGGGTAAAAGGAGATGACCCGGTTGATGGTCTGGGTGGCGTCGGTCGTGTGCAGCGTGGAGAAGACCAGGTGGCCGGTGTCGGCGGCCTTGAGGGCCGTGTCGAGCGTCTCGGCGTCGCGGATCTCGCCGATCAGGATCACGTCGGGGTCCTGGCGCAGCACATGGCGCAGGGCGGCACCGAACGAGAGCGTGTCGCTCCCCACCTCACGCTGGGAGATGTTCGACTGCACGTCCCGGTGCAGGAACTCGATCGGATCCTCGATCGTGATCACGTTGCAGCGCCGGTGCAGGTTCACGTGATGGATCATCGACGCGAGGCAGGTGGACTTGCCCGAGCCGGTGATCCCCGTGACGAGCACCAGTCCGCGGGGCTTGAGCGCGATCTCTTCGAGGGTCGCCGGAAGGCTCAGCTCCCGGATCGTCTTGACCTCGTAGGGGATCGCGCGGAAGGCGAAGGCGAGCGTGCCGCGCTGCTGATAGATGTTCGTGCGGAAGCGACCGACCCCGGGCACGCCGATCGCGAAGTCCGCCTCTTTCTTTTCGGCGAACTCCTTCACCTGGCGCGGCGTCATCACCTGCTCGGCCAGGAGCTTCAGGTCCTCGGGCTTGAGCGGCGCCATTTCCAGCGTGGCCAGCTCGCCGTTCACCCGTACGGTCGGCGCCCGCCCCACCTTGAGGAGCAGGTCGGAGCCGTTGCGCTGGATCATCTGCGCGATGGCCTGCTTGAAATTGAAGGGCGCGACGGCCCCGGCCCCGGTCGGCTCAGCCATTCGGATCCACCCGGAAGAGGACCTGTCCGTACTCCACGGGCTGCGCGTCCTCGACGCACACCTCGCGCACGACCCCGGCGATTTCCGCCTCGATCTCATTCATGATCTTCATCGCTTCGATGATGCACACGGTCTGCCCGGCGGTGATGCGAGTGCCGACCTGTGCGTACGGATCCGCACCCGGCTCCGGCGACCGGAAGAAGGTGCCCACCATCGGTGAGCGGATCTCCTTGAGCCCGGCCGGCGCCGCGTGCGCGGCCCCGGGCCCCGCCTGGTCGGTGGCCCGGTGGGCGACCGCCGCCGGCGGCCCCAGCGACACCGTCCCCGAGACGGGGTCGGTAGTGGGCGCAGCGACGACGGCGGTCGACGTGCGGGTGATGACGATGCCGGTGCCGAACCAGCCCTTCACTTCGATCGACCCGATCTCGGGGGACTCCCGGAGGAGCTGCGCGAGTCGCCGCACGTCCTTCAGGTCCAGCGACTTGATGCCGGGAACGGTCTGGAGCAGCTCCGCGAGATGCTGCATTTCCTGTGGGGTCATAAGCGGGGTGGTGGCCTCACACGAGTTCGACCAGTTCCGTCCGGTTGTCCGACAGACACTCCGGTCCGCCAGGGCCTAGATAGACGTCGTCCTCCAACCGTACTCCGCCCCAGCCCGGAAGATAGATCCCCGGCTCCACCGTGACCACGGCGTGCAGCGGGAGCGGTGCCTCGGCCGTCGGCGCCACCCTCGGCGCCTCGTGCACCTCGAGCCCCAGCCCGTGCCCCACCGAATGGCCGAAGGCGTGCCCGAAACCGCGCTCGGCGATCACCTCGCGGGCCAGAGCGTCGCCCTCGCGACCGGTCATCCCGGGCCGCAGATGGTCGAGTGCGCGACGCTGCGCGGCCCGCACCAACTCATAGATGGCCCGCTGACGCTCGTCCGCCTGCCGGCCCACGACGACCGTCCGGGTAAGGTCGGCGCAGTAGCCCTCAATCTGCGCGCCGAAGTCCAGCAGCAGCCAGTCGCCGGCCTCGATCGTCCGTCCGCTGGTGCGGGCATGGGGCAGTGCCGAGCGCGGGCCCGACGCGACGATCGTCGGAAAGGGGTGCCACTCGCTGCCGCGCCGCCGGAGCGCGCCCTCCAGCTCGGCGGCGACGGCCCGCTCGCTGCGGCCGGGGCGTACGGCGGGAAGCACTTCGGCCAGCGCGTCCTGCGCCACCGCGGCGGCCCGGCGGATGGCCGCCACTTCACCGGGGTCCTTCACCGCCCGCAGTCGCTCCACGAGGTCGGTGGTGGGAACGATCTTGCCGCGGATCGCCCCGGACATCCGCTCCGCGTCGCGCACGGTCAGCGCGTGGGCCTCGATGCCCAGCGTCGAGAGCGGCAGCTCGCCCAGGTGCTTGAGCAGGCGGTGCCAGACGCTGGTTTGATCGATTTCGACCCGCGCGGCGTCGCCGACCTCCTGGGGACCCTGGGTGGCGTACCGGAAGTCGGTGACCAGCAGAGCGCCGTCGGCCCGTACGAGGAGCAGCGCGGCCGAGCCGGTGAAGCCCGTCAGGTAGCGGATATTGGGGAGATGGATGACCAGCAGCCCGTCCAGCCCCTCGTCCGCGAGCAGCGCGCGGAGCGCGCGTTGGCGCTCCGGCCGCGAATCAGGCGGCACGCAGCCGGCCCACGAGCCCGTGCAAGGCAAGCACGTAGCTCTGTGCGCCGAACCCCGTCACCAACCCCAGCGCGAGATCCGCGAGCACCGAATGCCGGCGCTCGGGCTCCCGGGCGAAAATGTTCGACAGATGCAGCTCGACGAAGGGAACCCGCACGGCGAGGAACGCGTCGCGGAGCGGGAGGCTCGAGTGGCTCAGCGCGGCGGCGTTCACCAGCGCGCCGTCCGCCCGCCCTTTGAGAGCCTGGACCGCGTCCACCAGAGCGCCCTCGTGGTTCGATTGCACCCACTCGATCTCGGCGCCGAGCTTGGTGGCTTCGGCTCGGACCAGTTGCTCGATGTCCGCCAAGGTTGCGCGCCCGTAGATCTCCGGCTCCCGCGTCCCCAGCAGGTTCAAGTTGGGGCCGTTCAGAACCGCGATGCGCATTCAGCGCTTCAGGCCCTGGAGCCAGGCGTGGAACTGGTCCAGGTCGTCGCCGCTGCGGGCGTGCAGGCGGCCCGTTGCCGGGGGCGAAGGCGGGCCGCCGCTTTTGGGAGGGGAGCCGAAGAAATCGTCGAACGATCCTGGCGTCCCCGCCCCGGGGGCCGAAGTCTCCCCGGACGGGCGCCCGACCGCGGGCGCGACCGGTGGCGCCTCCTCGCCGAAGACCGAGCCGAGCGAGAGCGGCTCACCCGCGGGACGGGTTGCCGAGGAATCGTCGGGCCCTGACTCGGGCTGGCTGGCCGGCGCCTGCGCCGGCCAGCGTGGAGCCACGTCGTCCGGGCGGGTCTGGAGCAGCGACTGGAAGAACGACGCCACCGACTGGCCACCGGTGTCCCGGGCGGCGTACGCCGGCCGAGGCGGCGGCGCAGCCACGGCGGCCTGGCGCACCTCCAGCTCCGACAGCCGTCCCGCCAGCTGCTCGCCACCCGGTGTGCGGCGGACCAGTTCGCGGTAGACGGTGATGGCTTCCATCAGATGACCCTGACGCAGGAACACCTCGGCCATCGTCTCGGTGACCACCAGCTCCGGCTCTCCGACCGGCGAGGCGTCGTCCAGCTCGCCCACCGGCTCGGGAACAGGGACCGGCTCCGGAGCAGCCATCGCGGCGGGCTCCGGCGTGGGCACGGTCTCTTCGTGCGCGGACGGCTGGTCGAGCCCGTAGAAATCCGCGGTGCGCCCGAACAACGCCGCGGGGGACGGCGGGTCGACATGCACGGCATCGGCCCGATCGGACGCCAGCTCCGCCCGGGGCTCGGCCGGCGACTCGGCCACGGGCGGAGCGAACGGATCGTCTACCGGCGTCGTGAAGCCCGGCAGCGCGGACGTGATCGGCTCGGGAGGGGCCAGATCCCGCCGCAGGTTATCGATCCCGGACGGTGTGCCGGTCACCTGCGCGAGGAGATCGTCCACCGCGCTGGGTGTCTGGTATTCCGAGTGGCCCGAGACGTTGAGAACGATGTCCTCCGACTGCTCGAAGCCGAACGAGTCGTGGTCCGGGAACGCCGGCGGCACGAACGGGCGATCGAAGGTCGGCGACGGCTCGGGCTCGGCCGGCGTCTCCGATGGAGAAGGGGGCGAGTCGTCCGCATCGGACGCATAGGGAGCCGGTGTGTGGTCGAGGTCCTCGACGCGAAGCGGCGCGGCGGTGCTCGCGAGGTCGTCCGGGCGAGCCACCCAACCGATGTACTCGACCGAGGAGACTTCGCCCGGCTCAGGCGGCTCGGGGGTGCGTTCCAGCGCTTCGGGGGCGGATATCGCCTCCTCGACCGGTTCCGGAGCCGGCGCCGGCGGCTCGATAGGCGACGCGAGCGGCGGCTCCGCCTGGACCTGCGCGGCGGCAGCCTCGGCTTCGCGCACGACGGCGCTGCCCTCGGCCCGCTGCTGCTGAAGGTCATGGATTCGCGCCAGCTGCGCGCGGGCCTCGTCGTTGCTCCGGTCCACGGCCAGCAGGGTCCCGAGCCAGCGCTCCGACTCGTCGTATCGGACCAGCCGCTCGGTGATGTCCGCCAGCGCTTTCAACGCGATGACGTTCTCACTGTCCAGACCAAGCACGTGGGTAAACGCTCGTTCGGCCGCGGGCAGATCGTTGAGGTCCCAGTGACAGCGGCCGAGGACGATATTGGCGGGGATGTAATCCGGGTGCTTCTCGAGGCCGGGGGTGAGGATCTCGAGCGCTCGCTGCGGGTCTTTCTGCTTCCGGTAGGCCTCTGCAAGCGGCGCGAAGGTCAGGCCATTCGGATTCTCTCGCCAACGGCTCTCGAGCTTCGCAATCTCGCTGGTGGACATCCCGATCCCGGGTTAAGAAAGAGTGTGGGGGCGGATGCGCCTAAGTCGTTGGGGGGCTTACGCTGAGAGTAGCGAAGCACGACGAAAGTGTCAACTGGCTGGCGGACCCTCCGTCCTTGAGGTTTGGCGTTGTCCGGCTTAAGCTTATGCCTCTTTTTCGCAGCCACGTATGATCAAATGGTTTCGCACCGGCATCGCGGTCAAGCTAGCGGCAGTCGTGTTCGCCGTCCTCATGATGATCTTCATGCTTACCAGCGTGGACTGGGGCAAGGTCGTCAGCGGCACGACCGTCGGGCGAGTGAACGGCCGGCCAATCGACGCGCGGGTCTACCAGCGGGAAGTCCAGCAGGCCACTGAGGCCCGCCAGCGCCAGGCCAGCCAGAGTCTCGGCCTGGACGACTACGAAGCCATCCGCAACGACGTCTGGGACCAGTTCGTCACCAACGAGCTGCTCGAGTCCGAGTACTCGCGGCGAGGGATCCAGGTCACCGACGACGAGATCCTCGACGCCATCCGCAACGCGCCGCTCCCCGACTTCTACCGGCTGCCCGAATTCCAGACCGACGGCAAGTTCGACCCCGCCAAGTACCAGCGGTGGCTGGGCTCGAGCGTCGCGCAGCAGTTCCTGCCGTCGATGGAGGCCCAGTACCGGGAACAGCTCGAACGGGCCAAGCTCTTCCGGGCAGTCACCTCGGACGTCTTCCTGTCCGATGCCGCGCTCTGGGAGCGCTATCGGGACGAGCACGAAGCGGTCAGGGTGGATCTCGCGGCGATCGTGCCCACAGCTGCGGTGCCGGATTCCGCGGTAAGCGTCACGCCGGCCGAGGTCGAGGCGTGGTACGGCGCGCACCGGAGCGAGCTGGATCGCCCGAAGACGATCTTCACGAGCTTCATCGCGCTCTCGCGCGTCTCCGACGCGTCCGACACGGCGGCGGCTCTGGCCCGCGCCCGCGCCGTCCGCAAGGAGCTGGTGGGCGGAGCCCCCTTTGCCGAGGTCGCAAAGCGCGAATCGGCTGACACCGTCTCGGGCAACAAGGGCGGCGACCTCGGTGAGTGGACCAGGGGCGCCTTCGCTCCCCAGTTCGACTCGGTCGCCTTTTCGATCAAGCTGAACGAGTTGTCGGAGCCGGTGCTGACCCCGTTCGGTTACCACATCATCCAGGTGACCAGCCGGACCGGGAACAAGGCCAAGGCACGCCACATCCTGATCCCCATCGAGGTCACGGGCCAGCATCGTGACCGGCTGGACGCCCAGGCGGACTCACTCGACAAGCTGGCGGCGGAAAAGACCGATCCGGCCGCGCTCGACACCGCGGCCCGCGCGCTGCACGTCCAGGTGGGACAGGCCAAGCCGTTGGCCGCCGGTGCCAAGATGCAGATCGGCCTGCTCACCCTGCCCGATGCCGGCGTCTGGGCCACGCAGGCCAAGGCCGGCCAGATCAGCTCGATCATCGAGACGCCGTTCGCGCTGTACGTGTTCCGCGTGGACAGCATCCGCCAGCCCGGCATTCCCACCCTCGCCGACGCGAAGGACACGGTGACACGGATCGTGCGGAACTCCAAGAAGACAGGGCAGGCACGGAAGATCGCGGAGGATCTGGTGAAGCGACTGGACGGCGGAAGCTCGTTGACGCAGGCCGCCGACGCAATGAAGCTACCGCACGAGGTCTACGGTCCCTTCACCCGCTTGACCACGCCCATTCGCGACGCTCTCGTATCCGGCACCGCCTTCGGACTCGCGGCCGGGAAGCACAGCGGTGTGCTCGACACGAAAGACGGCATGTACGTCCTTGAGGTCCTGGAGCACGCGCCCACCGATTCAGCGGCCTTCGCGAAGGACCTCGATCAGATGCGTGCGCGCGCGATGCAGGAGGCCCGCCAGGAGCGAGTGCAGACCTACCTCGCCGGGCTCCGCACCTCGGCGAAGATCGTGGACAACCGCAGCAAGATGTTGCAGCAGGCTGGACCGGCGGGGAGCTGAGGGAGAGAAGCCGTTAGCTATTAGCCGTTAGCCATTCGCTAAAGGCCAATGGCTAACGGCTAATGGCCAACGGCTCTACTGCGACAATCTCTTCGGATCTCCCGACGTCGGCGGGTTCTGCGGCGACGACGCATCGACTTGGCGGGGCGCCGCCGGCCGCTCGTCCGGGTTGCTGAGGATTGCGTCCTGAGTGTCGGACAGGCTCCGCTTGAACTCTCTAATTCCCTTGCCGATGGAGGCCCCCACCTCCGGTAGCCGCTTCGCCCCGAAGAGCAGCAGCACGACCACCAGGATGAGCATGATCTCCGAAAAGCCGAGATTCCCCACAGAGCCCTCCTAGAAGAGCGACCGCGCGATCAGATAGGCCACGAGGACGCCGACCAGGCTCAAGAGTGACACGTGGAGCCCGATCGGCCCCAGCGTGAAGTTTACCACCAGGAGATCGATCGAGACAGGCCCGAACGTGGGTGAGGCCGTCGTGGTGAAGAAGGTCTTCGCCGCGCTGTCGGGAAGCCACTGGCGCAGGAACGCCGTGAGGAATCCCCCGGCGACGAAGCCGGTGATCAATACTCCGATGTAGAAACCGGGTCGATGTGGTCCGCTGGCCATCAGCTGCGCCGATCGAGCACGTAGGTGATGCTCGCCCGGAGCGCGTCCCGGGCGGGCGATGAGGGCAGGAGATCCAGCTCCGCGTCGGCCTGTTGGCCGAGCCGCTGGGCGCGCTCCCGGGCGTACTCGAGGCCGCCCGCCCGGGCGACCGCGCTGATGCCTTCGGCGATCTGCTCGTCGCCCGGCTCGGCGCTCCGCAGCAGCCTTCCGACGCCCCGCCGCTCGGCTTCCGACATCCGCGGGAGCGCATGGATGAGCGGGAGAGTCACCTTATGCTCCCGGAGGTCCGAACCCGACGGCTTGCCGAGGTCGGCCGCGTCCGCCGTGTAGTCGAGCAGGTCGTCGACGATCTGGAAGGCCATCCCCAGAGCCTCACCGAAGCGCCGGAGCGCCGCCCGCTCGACGGGAGGCGCGGCCAGCGCGCCGACCTCGGCCGCTCCGGACAGCAGCGAGGCGGTCTTGGCCCGGATGAGCAGATCGTACTGCTCCTCGGTGAACTCGAGCGGATCGTGCGCCAGCAACTGGCGCATTTCGCCGACGGTCATCTCGTTGGTAACCCGGCTCAGCACGCGCAACGTCTCGAACTCGTCCAGCCGAACCAGCTCGATCACGGCACGGGAGTAGAGATAGTCTCCCATGATGACCGAGATCTGGTGGGTGAACAGGGCATTGATCGTGGGCATGCCGCGGCGCAGCACCGAGTGATCGACCGAGTCGTCGTGGACCAGCGTGGCCAGATGGATCAACTCGACGACCGCGGCGACCGTCACCGACCGGGCGGTCGGGCCGCCGGTGGCCTGGTCCGCGAGCAGCATGATGGTCGGACGGAACAGCTTGCCCTGCATCTGGAGCAGGTGGGCGTTGACCTCGCG
>DATBQV010000232.1:0-6629 GCA_036560625.1 Gemmatimonadales bacterium | reverse complement strand
CCCATGCCGCCGGCGGCGAGTTCGCGCTCGACGGAATAGTCCGGCGCCAGTGCCTGGCGAACGCGCTCCAGCAGCGAGGACAGGCGGGACCTCCACGGAAGCCCGACCGATGTACCCGAAGGATGCCCAGAGATATGGCGGTCGGAGGGCCGCTCGGCAACCTGCGACGCGAGGCCCCGCTGCTTGAATCCCCTCTGGACGCCGCCTACCTTTCCGCCTGCCTATGAGCGCCACCGCCGACAAGTCGCGAACGACCACTTACCAAAATCCGGACTTCACAAAGCCGCCGTTCGCCGACGCGCCCGAGGCCCGCTTCGCCCAGCTTCCGGCTGACGGCGTGCTGCCGGAGGGATTCTTCTCCACCTCCAACCTTCCGACTTTCATCAAGGTTGGCGGCCGCTGGCTCATGCCGATCCGGCCTCGGATGGACTGCGTGGTCGTGAAGCGCGGCGCGGAGCTGGAGACCATCGAGCCGCGCCGCCTCAAGCAGGGCGACTACGTCGCCATGGGCGAGGCCGAAGACGGGACCGCCGGCATCGTCGTGCACTCGGCCGGTTTCCTCGGCGGCAGCCACGGGGCCAACGAGTTCCGCTTCATGTCCACCGAGGTGAGCCGGGAACGCCCGGTGAACTACGAGGAGCTTGCCCGGCGGCTCGCGGAAGAGAAGCAGAACGGCGGCTATCTCGTGTGGGTCGTGGGCCCGGCGCTCGTGCACTCGCGCGCGCGCGCGGACTTCGAGTGGTTCATCGCGCAGGGCTTCGTGCAGGCGGTGCTCGTCGGCAATGCGGTGGCGGTACATGACATCGAAGCGGCCATCTTCGGCACCACGCTGGGCATGTCCAACACCGGCCAGCCGACCGAAGGCGGGCACGGGCTCCACATGCGGGCCATCAATCGCGTGCGCGCCGCCGGCTCGATCGAGCAGGCCGTGCGCTCCGGGCTGATCAAGAGCGGCATCATGCACGCGCTCGTCACCCATGGCGTCCCGTTTATCCTTGCGGGGTCGATTCGCGACGACGGTCCGCTCCCCGGCGTGCTGAGCGACACGCTCGCCGCCCAGGATGCGATGCGGGAGTACACCGTCAAAGCCACCGGGGCGATCTTCATCGCGACCGCCTTGCATGCCATCGCGGTCGGCAACATGCTGCCCGCCTTTCACACGCGCTACGGGGCGCCGGCGCCGCTCATGACCATTTGCGTGGACCAGACGGAGTTCGTGGTCAACAAGCTCAAGGACCGGGGCACCCACCAGGCGTACGGCGTCGTCACCAACGCACAGGACTTCATGCACGTCTTGCGATTCTACGTGGAGCGATGGGCACCGGAATCGGCTTGAACCGGCCCGCCCAGGCCCCCGGCGCCGGCTTCGGCTGGAGCCGCCTCGCCGAGGAGGTGGCGAAGCGCCTGCCCCGTGAGGAGATCGACGGCGTGTGGGCCTTCCCCAACCTCTGCCGGGACGTGCGCGAGTGGGGCACGGCCGTCGTCTCCCGCGTCGAGGGCGACCGGCGCCGGATCTACACCGCCCGGTACCAGTTGGTGCTGAAGGGCAAGGAGCGGGGCCAGTTCGAGGCCGCCGTGGAGGAGGTCGGCAGCGGATCCATCGATACGCTCGCGGAGCTGCTCCACGAGGTCCACAAGCGGACCGACGACGAGCACCCGCCGGTTCCGGTCGCGCTTGCCGACTGGTTCCCCGAGCCGACCGATGGCCCGCCTCGCTAGAGGCGAGGGCGCGGCTCTCCTTGAGCGCTTCCGCCGTCACCTCCGGGACCGTCACCTCCCCGTCACCCGCCAGCGAGACCTCATCGCCCAGACGGTGCTCACGTCGGACGAGCATCTCTCCGTCGACGCGATCCAGAAGCAGCTGAAGGAGCTGGGAGAGCGGGTCGGCACCGCCACCATCTACCGCACGCTCGATGTGCTCGTGCGGAGCGGCCTCGTCCGCGCGCATGATTTCGGCGAGGGCTTCAAGCGCTACGAGCCCATGCCCCAGCAGGCGCATCACGAGCACCTCATCTGCCTCCGCTGCGGGCGCGTGGTGGAGTTCCAGAACGAGCGCCTCGAGCGAATGCTGCCGATCATCGCCGACGAGCACGCTTTCCAGCACCAGCGGCACCGGGTCGAGGTGTACGGCCTCTGCCGTGAGTGTCGCCACCGCGACCTCGGCCCGCTCGGGGAGGAGGCGTGAACGAGCCGGCCGGGCTCGGACTCTTCGTCGCCTTCGCCGCGGGTCTCCTCAGCTTCCTGTCTCCCTGCGTCCTGCCGCTCGTGCCCTCGTACGTCGGATATCTCACCGGGATGACGCTCACCGAAGTGAGCGGGCGCCGGCGCATCGCCGTGATCCACGCGCTCCTCTTCGTCGCGGGATTTTCGCTCGTGTTCGTGCTGCTCGGTGCGAGCGCCACCGCGCTCGGCAGCGCCCTCCGGTACTATCAGGTCTGGATCGCGCGGGTGGGTGGCGTCCTCGTCATCTTGTTTGGCCTACTGTGCCTCGGCGTGGTGAAAGTCGGGTTTCTGGAGCAGGAGCGACGCCTGCAGCTCCAGGACAAGCCGGTGGGCTACCTCGGCTCGGCGCTCGTGGGGATCGCCTTCGGCGCCGGGTGGACGCCGTGCATCGGCCCGGTCCTCGGCGCTATCCTGAGCCTGGCCGCGACGACCGAGAGCGTCAGCCGGGGCATGCTCCTCCTGGGCGTCTATTCGGCGGGACTGGCCGTACCCTTCCTGCTCGCCGCGGTGGCCGTCGAGTCGTTCCTCGAGTGGTTCCAGCGATTCCGTCGGTTCCTGCCGTGGGTCATGCGGGTCAGCGGTGTGCTGCTGATCTTCGTGGGCCTGCTGATGGCGACGGGGCAGTTCACGCGGCTGGCGGGGTGGCTGCAGGGGCTGACGCCGGCATTCATTCGCAACCAGATATGAGCCCTCTTACCTCTCACCTCTGACTTCTTCCAGCTCCTCCTCCAGCTGCTGCCGGCGGAGCAGCTCCCAGTAGCGTCCACTCCGGGCGACCAGCGTGTTGTGCGTCCCCTGCTCGACCACGCGACCGCGATCGAGCACGAGAATCCAGTCGGCCTCGCGGACCGCCGCCAGCCGATGGGAGACGATTACGCTCGTCCGCCCGGCGAGTGCGCTTCGGAGGCCGGCGAGGATCTTGGTCTCGGTCTGCGCGTCCACGGCGCTCAGCGCGTCGTCCAGCACGAAGATGGGCGGGTTCTGGGCCAGCGCCCGGGCGATCGCGGCGCGCTGCTTCTGACCGCCGGACAGGTTGATGCCCCGCTCGCCGAGCATCGTGTCGAACCCCCGCGGCAGCGCCGTCAGCGCCTCGGTGAGCTGGGAGACGTCCGCCGCCTGCTCGAGTCGCCCGTCGTCGGGCGCGCCGAGGAGGACGTTCTCGCGGAGCGTGGCGCTGAAGAGGAACGTCTCCTGCGGCACGAAGCCGACCGCGTGGTGCACCTCGTCCAGCGACAGACGGCGAATGTCCACGCCGTCGATCAGGATTCGCCCGCGGTCGGGGTCATAGGTCCGCACGAGCAGGTCCACGAGCGTCGTCTTGCCCGCGCCCGTAGCACCGACGATCGCGAGCGAGCGGCCGGGCGCGAGCGAGAACGATATGTCCTCGAGGACCCACCCGCGCTCGGGCGCGTTGGGATACCGGAACCACACGCCCTCGACAGCAAGAGCGCGGGCACGCGCCGCCGCCGGCAGCGGTGCGGGGGCGTCGGGAGAGACGATCGCCGGGCGCTCATCGAGCACCTGGTTGATCCGGGCCATCGCGGCCGCGCCGCGCTGCACCAGGTTGATCGCCCAGCCCAGCGCGATCATCGGCCAGACCAGCATGGCGAGGTAGACGCCGAACGCGACGAAGGCGCCCACGCTCACCACGCCGGTCACGACCAGATGACCGCCGACGTACAGGATCGCCGCCCCGCCCAGCCCGCCGAACAGCGAGAGCACCGGGTAGAAGATTCCCTGGACCCTGGCGAGCGAGAGGTTCCGCTCCTGGTACTGCTCGTTGAGCCCGCGGAACGCGGCGGCCTCCGCGGCCTCCTGACGATAGGCGCGCACGACGCGCACGCCCGAGAGATTCTCATGAACGAAGTTGGTGAGCTCGCCGAACTGATTTTGGATCTCGAGCGTTCGCCGGTGAATCATCTGTCCGAGCGAGACCATGGCCACCGGGAGCGCCACGAGCGGCAGGAGCGCGATGCCGGTGAGCAGGGGACTGATGTGCACCATGGCTGGAACGATGAGGGCCGCCCTGATTATTGTATCGACTAGGTACATCAGAGCCGGTCCGGCCACCATGCGGACCGCGAGCAGGTCGTTCGTCGCACGGGCCATGACGTCGCCCGTCGCGAACCGGTCGTAGAACGCCGCCGACATCCTCTGGAGGTGCGCGTAGAGGACGTTGCGGAGATCGTACTCGATCCGGCGGCTCACGCTGTTCAGGATGTCGCGCATGAAGTAGCGCGCCACGCCGCCGATCAGCGCCACGCCCACGAGCAGCAGCGCGACCCGTCCCACCTCGGCCAGCGGAGCGGACGAGCGCAGGGCATCGATCCCCCGCTCGAGATAATGGGGGCCGAGGACGTTGAAGTAGTTGGAGATGATGACCATGGCCATGCCGGCGGCAAAAGTGCCCCGGTACGACCGCATGAAGGGCAACAAGGCCCTCAGCTCGCGCATAGGGCTGCAATGTCACTGCATCCGGAAACCCCGGCAAGTCACGTCATAGTGGAGGAATGAGGGAATGAAGACGACCATGCTCATCGCGCTGGCGGCCCTTGCGGTCGGGGCGTGCGGCAAGGGCGAGCCGAAGCAGGCCGTGGCAGCGGCGGATAGCCTGAGCCGCGATCTGCAGCTCGCACCCGTCGATACGTCCAAGCCGATCAACGACCAGCCCGCGGCCGCGCCGGCTCCCGCTCCGGCACCAGAGCCGGCGGCGGCCCCCGCGCCCAAACCGGCGGCGCCGGCGCCGAAGCCCAAGCCCAAGCCGAAGCCGGCCGCTCCTACCCCGGCGGCGTCCGCGGCGGCCGCACCGGCCCCCGCACCCGCCCCGGCCCCGGCACCCACGCCGCTGGTTGTCGCGGCGGGGACGTCCATCTCTGCGGTGCTGAACGATTCGATCGGCACCCAGAAGAACAAGGTAGGCGATGTGGTCACTACCCGAGTCGCGGCGGACATGAAGGACGATCAGGGCAGGGTCGTGATTCCCGCGGGGTCGACCATCTCGCTCAAGATCACGGCGCTTCAGAAGTCGCTGAACAAGGGCGACAAGACCGGCACGCTCACCCTCGCGAGCCAGGATATCTCGATCGGCGGGAAAACCTACCCCCTTGACGCCACCATTGCCGACGTCACGCCTCAGGTCATCGGCAGCACCAATGCGGGAGACATCGCCAAGGTCGGCGCTGGCACCGCGATCGGAGCGGTGGTGGGCCGCGTGATCGGCGGCAGCACCAAGGGCGCCATCATCGGGGGTGTGCTCGGTGGCGCAGTCGGCACCCAGCGCGCCATTGAGACCAGGCATCGCGACATCGTCGTGCCGGCAGGTAGCAAGGTGACGCTGACGTTGAGGCAGCCGATCCAACCGCAATAGACGGTAAGAAGTAAGAGGTGAGAGGTAAGAGGGGCGTGGCTCCCTCTTACCTCTTACCTCTCACCTCTCACCCCTCACCGTCCCTTGCTTCCCTCCCTCCCGCTGACTTCAATTCTCCCCCATGTCCGACAGCTTCCGCGATGCCCGGCTCACCGAGCATCGGAATCCGCGCACCGCCGCCATCGATGTCGCGGCGCCGCTCGTCATTGTTGACCTGATCAGCGCGGAAGACAGCGGCGTGCCGCCGGCCGTGGCCCGCGCGCGACTCGATCTGGCGAAAGCAATCGAGCTGCTGGAGACCGCCTTCCGCGCCGGTGGCCGGCTCGTCTACGTCGGCGCCGGCACCAGCGGCCGACTGGGTGTGCTCGACGCCGCCGAATGCCCGCCGACCTTCGGAACTCCGCCGGACATGGTGATCGCCGTCATCGCGGGCGGCGCCCAGGCACTCGTACGCTCCATCGAGGGCGCGGAGGACGATGTGAAGGCCGGGATCGCCGCCATGGACGAGCGCCGCGTCGGCGCCAAGGACATGGTGGTGGGCATCGCGGCGAGCGGAACCACGCCCTTCGTGCGCGCGGCCCTGGGGCGGGCGCAGGCCCTCGGCGCGCGCACCGCGCTCGTCACCTGCGCCGATCCTCCG
This sequence comes from Gemmatimonadales bacterium, assembly GCA_036560625.1. Lineage (GTDB taxonomy): Bacteria > Gemmatimonadota > Gemmatimonadetes > Gemmatimonadales > GWC2-71-9 > DASQPE01. The sequence continues at coordinate 399 of DATBQV010000232.1, read as the reverse complement.
CAGCTGCTCCGGGACACCTGCGATGTGATCATCTTCGTTCCGGTCGGACCGGAGGTCGTCACCGGCTCGACCCGGATGAAGGCCGGCACCGCCACCAAGCTGGCGCTCAACACCCTTACCACCGGCGCGATGATTCGGTTAGGCAAGACCTACGGCAACCTCATGGTGGATCTCAAGGCCTGGAACGAGAAGCTCGTGGACCGAAGCCAGCGCATCGTGATGGAGACGACCGGCCTGGAGCGGGAGCGCGCCCGAGCGGTGCTCGCGGCGGCCGAGGGAAGCGTCAAGACCGCGATCGTGATGGCGCGGCGCGGTGTGGCGCGGGACGAAGCCGAGCGGCTGCTCGAGGAGAACGGAGGGCACCTCCGCGTGATCGTGGGAGACCCGCCGCCGGTGGCG
>DATBQV010000231.1:0-2866 GCA_036560625.1 Gemmatimonadales bacterium | reverse complement strand
GTCGTGCCCGCCCGCCCGCTGGCAGACCGGCGCGAACAGGTCGCACGCGGCCCGGACGTCCGCCACAGCGATTGCCTCGAAGATCTCCGCCGAAGTGTGGCCCTCGCCCGAGAGGCGGCGAATATCGCCGTCGTACCGGCTGCCGCCGGCAACGGCCTTCTCAAAAATCGTGGGATTCGTCGTCATCCCCACGAGTCCGTCCTCGGCGATGAGCCGGGCCAGCTCGCCCGAGGCGATGAGATCGCGGGTGATGAAGTCGTACCACGGGCTCTGACCCAGTTGCCCGAGTCGGACGAGGGGATTCGTGGTCACGCGCCGGTCCTCCCGAGCAGGCGCCGGACCGCCGCGGCCGCGTCCTCCGGCGTGAGGTGGAATTCGGAGAACAGCCGCTCGAAAGGCGCCGACGCGCCGAACGATTCCATCGCGAGCATCACACCGTCATCGGTGACGTACCGCTGCCACCCGAAGGGTGAAGCGGCCTCGATGCCGACCCGCGCCCGGATGGCCCGCGGCAGAACCGACTCACGGTAGTCCGCCGACTGGGCCTCGAACAGCTCCCATGACGGCAGCGAAACGACCCGGGCGCGAGTCCCCTCCGCCAGGAGACGCTCGCTTGCGGCAAGCGCCACGTGCACCTCCGAGCCGGTCCCGATGAGGATTGCCTCGGGCCCGCCCGGCGGATCCCAGAGGACGTAACCGCCCCGCGCGACGCCATCGGCCGGGGCCAGCCGCGTACGGTCGAGGACCGGGAGCTTCTGGCGCGTGAGCACGAGCACGGCCGGCCCGTTCCGGTGCGCGATCACCGCACGCCACGCTTCGACGGTTTCCGTCGCGTCCGCCGGCCGCAGCACCAGCATGCCCGGAATCGACCGGAGCATCGCCAGCTGCTCGACCGGCTGGTGGGTAGGGCCGTCCTCTCCCAGCCCGATCGAATCGTGGGTGCCGACATAGATGACAGGCAGCCGCATCAGCGCCGCGAGCCGCATCGCCGGCTTCATGTAGTCGGTGAATATGAGGAACGTGCTGCCCATCGGGCGCACACCACCGTGGGCGGCGATGCCGTTGAGCGCGGCAGCCATCCCATGCTCGCGGACACCCCAGTGGATTTCGCGTCCGGTGGAGGAAGGCCCGAGCGTTCCGACCTGCTTGAGCTGGGTCCCGGTGCTGCCGGCGAGGTCGGCCGATCCACCTGCCAGCTCCGGCAGAGTGCCGATGAGCGCCGAGAGCACCTGGGCCGATGCCTGCCGCGTCGCGAGCGGCTTGCCGGGCCCGATGACGGGCAGCGCCCGTTCCCATGCGGCGGGCAGATCGCCGGCCAGCCGCCGGGTCAGCTCGGCCGCGTCGGCCGGATGCTCGCTGCGATAGCGCGACAGCCGGTCCCGCCACGCGTCCTCCGCTGCCGCGCCCGTCTCCGCCGCGGGGCGCCAGGCCGCGTAGGCTTCGTCAGGGACGAAGAATGCGGGCTCCGTGGGCCAGCCCATGATCTCCTTGGTCCGGCGGACCTCGTCTGCGCCGAGGGGGGCGCCGTGCGCGTCCGCGCTGTCGCGCTTGGTCGGCGCGGGGTCGGCGATGTGGGTGCGGAGAATCACCAGCGACGGGCGCGTACGCTCGTTCCGCGCGGCGTCGAGCGCGGCCGCCATCGCATCGAGGTCGTTGCCGTCGCTGGGGACCCGCGCGACGTGCCATCCGTAGGCTTCGAACCGGCGCCCGACGTCCTCGGAAAACGCCAACGCGGTCGAGCCGTCGATCGTGATGTGGTTGTCGTCGTAGATGAGGGTGAGCTTGTCGAGGTGGAGGTGGCCGGCGAGCGACGCGGCCTCGCTCGCGACGCCTTCCATGAGATCTCCGTCGCTCACGAACGCCCACACCCTGTGGTCCACAACGTCGAGTCCCGGGCGGTTGAACTGCTCGGCGAGGAGCCGCTCGGCGATCGCCATGCCGACCGCGTTGCCGACACCCTGCCCGAGGGGTCCGGTCGTCGTCTCGACGCCGAGCGTGTGCCCCCGCTCGGGATGGCCCGGCGTCCGGGAGCCCCACTGGCGGAATCGGCGGATCTCGTCGAGCGGGAGGTCGTAGCCGGACAGATGCAGCAGCGCGTACTGCAGCATCGACGCGTGGCCGCAGGAAAGGACAAAGCGGTCGCGGTCCGGCCAGCCCGGGCTTCGCGGGTTGTGTTTGAGAAACCGGGTCCAGAGCACGAACGCGGCGGGGGCGAGAGCCATGGGCGTGCCGGGATGGCCCGACTGGGCCTGCTCGACTGCGTCCATCGCGAGGGCGCGGACGGCGTTGATGGCGATCCAGGCGGAGTCGGTCTCGGGCACGGTCGGGTGCGGGCGCGCGGGTCGGCGCGTAGTCTCGACGGTCAGGGTACGGCTCCTTCGGAGTGGCGTCCGGGCCGCGGAAAGATAGACCCATATGTGGGGAGATGGGCAGATGGGGCCGCCCGCTTTAGCTTGAGGCCCGTGACCGTGACATCGGCCGCCACAACATCGAGCAGACGCCCCAGCCCCGCGACGGCGCCGGATGCCCTCGATCGTGCCTACGACTCGGCTGAGCGGGTGACCGCAGCCTGGGCAAAGAGCTTCTACTTCGCCAGCCGCTTTCTCCCGATCGACAAGCGGAGGGCCGTCTTTGCCCTCTACGACTACTGCCGGCACGCCGACAACCTGGTGGATATGCGCGGGGAGCGCTCGGTGGACGCCGTCCGCGCGGACCTCCGGGCGCTGGGCCGAGCCGTTCGGCGCTTGCATGCTGGCGGACCGTCCGGCGATGGGCGCTGGCTCGCGTTGGGCGACACGCTCCAGCGCCACCGGGTTCCCCTCGCGCCGTTGCTCGACTTGCTGGAAGGCGTAGCGCACGATCTGGC
>DATBQV010000230.1:0-1861 GCA_036560625.1 Gemmatimonadales bacterium | reverse complement strand
CGAACCCGGCGATCAGGTTCTTCGCGCTGCGCTGCTCGATGCTCTTGAGCGCGTCGGAAACGGGGGCCTGCGCGGCGGCGGTGGCGGTGAGACAACAGGTGAGGGAGGAGAGGACGAGCGCCGTAAGCCGAACGGGGGCTGCCATGGGATCACTCCGCGTAGAGGGTGGCGGTGTCGGCGTCCGCCTCAACCTAGAGCCGGTCGGGTCCGGCGCAAAGCCGAAGTGTGGGGTCGGTCAGCGTCTCGAGTGGCCCGGCGGCGCTACCCTCAGGCCGGAATCAGCGGAATCCGGTACGCCCCGAGCATCGGATCGCGGGTCACCACCGTGAGCCCTTCCTCGGCGGCTTGAGCGATCAGCAGCCGGTCGAACGGGTCCCGGTGGTGCGGGGGCAGCGACGCCACCCGGGCCGCGTGCCGAAATGTCACCGGCAGCTCCACGAAGCCCGATTCGGCCGCGGCCTGCTCCACCGTGCGGCGCGGCGAGAGTCGGCCGAGGCCGATCTCGATCGCGATCTCCCAGGCCGACGCCGCGCTCACGTACACCTCGTCCGCCTCCCGGATGGCGCGCCGCGCCTCGGCCGAGAGCCGCTGGCCCTCGTCCCACCAGATGAGCACGTGGGTGTCGAGCAGGAGGTTCACGCCCCGACCCCGCCACCCTCCATGGAATCGAGCAGGTCATCCGGCAGCGGCGCGTCGAAGCCGCGTCCCACGCGCCACTTCCCCTTGCCCTTGCCCGGTACGCGGAGCGCACGGTGATCCTCGAGCGGCACGAGGCGCGCGCGGGCGCGCCCGGACGTGGTGATCACAATCTCGCTCCCGCCCGCTGCGCGCTCCACCAGCGACGACAAGTTGGTCTTGGCGTCATACAGGCTCACGGTTTCTCGGACGACACGCTTGCGGCCCATGGCTCCCCCCTTGTCTGAGGAATCTCATAAGCTTGACCACTTTGGTCAAGGGGGCCGGACCTTACCGCCTGGCGTGCCGGCGCACGGACCCGCCTGCCCGGAAGGACCGTCTCACCTCCCTTTGCTCCTCTTCCGCCGCGATGATCGCGGCGAACCCCGCCAGCGCCGTCCGGTACCGCGGCGCCCACCCGCTCGCCTGCTCCAGCTTCCGATTCGAGACCCTGAGCGACCGCGCCAGTGTCTCGCCCAGCACGCCGCCGAGATGCGCGGCCCAGGGCGGAAGAAAGTGCGGCGGACGCACGGCCAGGAGCCGGGCGATCCCGTCGCCCAGGTCCTGCCGAGTCAGCGGCTGGCTCTCCACCACGTTGTAGATACCGGCCGGCACGCGAAGCGAAGCCACGACCGCTTCCGCGGCGTCGCCATGTTCGGCCCACGAGGAATACCCCTCCGGTTGGCCGAACAGCGGGAACCAGCCTCGCCGGATCGCATCCATGAGCTGGTCGGTCGCCGTGTCGTAGGGGCCGTAGAGCATACCGAACCGCAGCACCACACCGATCCGGCCCGCCCGCGTGAGGCGCTCCGCATTCCCCTCGGCGTCCAGAACTGAGCGATCGTAGCGGGCCGGCTGAACCGCGGCGGTCTCGTCCAGCCAGGCCTGGCCGCCGTCGGCGTAGATCGGCGCGAACGACTCCTGGATCAGACGCTTGACCGTATCGCCGGCGAGCGCCGCGTCCACCAGGTTGGTCGAGACCTGTCGCCGCACGCGGTCCATCTCATGCCACGAGCCGGGCAGGAACATTCGGAAGCCGGCGGGAGGGACCGCGGTCGCGAGGTTCAGGATCGCCTCGGCCCCGCGGACCGCGCCTAGCACGGCCTCGGGATCGAAGAGGTCCAGCGTAACCGCGCGCGCCCCTTCACTCTCCAGCAACGCACGCTTGTCCGGGGTCCGCCCGACG
>DATBQV010000229.1:0-4566 GCA_036560625.1 Gemmatimonadales bacterium | reverse complement strand
GCCGGACCGGCGGCCGGGTCGACCTCACCATGACCGCCTCCACGGAGGAATTGCCGGGGGTGGACGGCAAGATGCGGACGGTCGGGCGCCTCGGCATCCAGTTCCGGACGCCGACGCGTCGGGAATCCTATGGGCTGCTGGCCGCGTGCCGGGCCGGCACCGACGCCACCCTCAACGCGATGACCCTGATCGCCCGCACGGTGCAGGGCCTGCTGACCCGGCGGGTCTCCGCTTCGAGTGTGGGTGGGCCGATTCTCATCGCGCAGCAGGCCGGCGAGTTCGCCCGGCTTGGCTTCGAGCCGTTCCTCCAGTTCATGGCGCTCATCTCGGTGAACCTGGCGGTGTTGAACCTCCTGCCGGTGCCCGTGCTGGATGGGGGTCAGTTCCTGCTTCTGCTGGCCGAGGGGTTGCTCCGGCGTCCGGTCCCGGTGAGCCTCCGCGAGCGGCTCACGATGCTGGGGCTGGTCATGGTGGTGCTGCTGATGGTGCTGGCCTTCTCGAACGACATTCGGCGTTTACTCGGGGGCTGAATGGCGCACCGTTTCGGCGGGGTGCTCTTGCTGGAGGATTGCTTGTAGGTTATTGTTCCATGCTAACATAGAAATGACACAAGAACTGTCCCCGAGGAACTCCGCAGCATGCCTTTCGACAAGCAGACCGTGGTCGTCAAACATCGCCGGCACGAGACTGACACCGGCTCGGCCAAGGTCCAGGTCGCGCTCCTCACGGAGCGGATCAATTCGCTCACCGACCATTTCCGCATTCACCTCAAGGACCACCATGGCCGCCGGGGGTTGCTGAAGATGGTCGGAACGCGTCGCCGTCTCCTCCAGTATCTCAAGCGCAGCGACTTGCCCACGTATCGCGCGCTCATCGAGGAGCTCGGGCTCCGTCACTAAGGCCCGCGGGTTCGCGAGGGCGCCCCGAACGAGCACAGCGGGGCGCCCTCGCTGCATTGGTGTGCTCTGACTTGGAAACCCACGTGACCGTACAACGGATCGAACAGGATTTTGCGGGGCGCCGTCTCACGATCGAGACCGGCCGCCTGGCGAAGCAAGCCGCAGGCTCCGCGCTGGTGCAGTTCGGCGATACCATGCTCCTCGCCGCCGTCACCGTCTCTCCCAACGTCTCCACCCTGCCGTTCTTCCCCCTCACCGTCGAGTATCGCGAGAAGACCTACGCCGCGGGCAAGATTCCCGGGGGGTTTCTCAAGCGTGAGGGCCGGCCGTCCGACAAGGAAATCCTGGCCAGCCGGCTCATCGACCGGAGCGTCCGGCCGCTCTTCCCCGAGGGCTTCAAGAACGAGGTCCAGGTCTTCGTGACCGTGCTCTCCGCCGATCAGGAGAACGACGCCGACATCCTCGGCGCCGTGGCGGCGTCGGTCGCGCTCTCAGTCTCGACGGTGCCGTGGAACGGCCCACTGGCGGCGGTCCGGGTCGGCAAGGTCGAAGGCAAGTGGATCCTGAATCCGACCTTCCAGCAACTCGAGTTCTCCACCATCGATCTCGTGGTCAGCGGCTCGGCCGAGGCCATCTACATGGTGGAGGGCGGCTCGCTCGAGATCTCCGAGGCGGAGCTGCTGGAGGCGCTCAAGGTGGCGCAGAAGGGCATCAAGGATCTCATCGCGCTCGAGCGCAAGGTCATCGACGGAGCCCCGCGCCGGAAGCTGGCATGGGAGCGCGCGCCGGTCGACGCCGCGTTGCTGGCCCGGGTGCGGGAGCTGGCCGAACGGAGCATGGCCTCGGCCATCAACGCGAAGGACAAGGCCGCGCGCGCGAGCAGCGTGAAGGAGCTCCGCCAGGCGGTCCTGGCCCAGCTCGCGGCCGAATTCCCCGAGAAGCCGAAGGACATCGCGGCGGAGCTGGACGAGATCGAGTATCGCGTGATGCGCACCCAGGTGCTGGAGAAGGGCGAGCGCGTGGACGGCCGTGACCTCGACACCATCCGGCCCATCGCGATCGAGGCGGGCCTCCTGCCCCGCGCCCACGGCTCGGCGCTGTTCCAGCGGGGCGAGACCCAGGCGCTGGCGGCCGTGACGCTCGGCACCGCGGACGACGAGCAACGCATCGACAGCATCGACGTGCTGGGTGAAACCACCAAGTCGTTCATGCTGCACTACAACTTCCCGCCCTACTCGACGGGCGAGGTCAAGATGATCCGCGGCACCAGCCGCCGCGAGATCGGGCATGGGGCGCTCGCCGAGCGGGCGCTGCAACCGCTCCTGCCGCACTACGAGGAATTCCCCTACACGCTGCGAGTCGTGTCCGAGGTGCTGGAGTCCAACGGCTCGTCGTCCATGGCGACGGTCTGCTCCGGATCTCTCGCGCTGCTCGACGCCGGCGTGCCGATGAAGGCCGCCTGCGCCGGCGTGGCGATGGGTCTGGTGAAGGAGGGCGACAAGGTCGCCGTCCTCACCGACATCCTCGGTTCCGAGGACGCCCTCGGCGACATGGACTTCAAGGTCGCGGGGACGACGAACGGCATCACCTCGATCCAGATGGACATCAAGATCGAGGGCCTCACCATCGACATCATGAAGGAAGCGCTGGAGCGGGCGCGGAAGGGCCGGCTCCACATTCTGAAAGAGATGGACAAGGTCCTCTCGAAGCCGCGCCCGGAGCTGTCCAAGTACGCGCCGAGGATCATCACGATCCAGATCAAGCCGGAAAAGATCGGCGACGTGATCGGTCCGAAGGGCAAGACGATTCGCGGGATCCAGGACGCCACCGGCGCCAAGATCAACGTGGACGACAGCGGCCTCATCACCATCGCGGCCGTCGGCGGCGAGGCGGGCGAGAAGGCCCGCGAGATGGTGGCCGCCATCGTGGCGGAGCCCGAGGTCGGACGGGTGTACGAGGGGCCGGTCAAGAGCACGACGCCCTTCGGCGCGTTCGTCGAAATCATTCCGGGCGTCGAGGGACTGCTCCACATCAGCGAGCTGCAGCACGGCCGCACCGAGAAGACCGAGGATGTCGTGAAGAAGGGTGACATCGTCCAGGTCAAGCTGCTCGAGGTGGACGAGCGCGGACGCATGAAGCTGTCCCGGAAGGCGCTGATCCCCAAGGAGTAAGCACCGTGGACACGGTCGTCCTGGACACGGGGCTCCGGCGCACCAACGCGCCCTCGGGCCTCGTGGTCCTGTCGGAAACCATGCCGGGCGTGCGCTCTGCCGCGCTCGGCATTTTCGTGCGCACGGCCAGCGTGCACGAGCCCCGTCCGAAAATGGGCGTCTCCCATCTGCTCGAGCATATGGTGTTCAAGGGCACCGAGCGCCGAACGGCCAAGCAGCTCGCGCTCGAGCTTGAGGTCCGGGGCGGGGGGCTCGACGCGTTCACCGGCCGCGATTTCACCAGTTATCAGGCGCATGTCCTCGACGAGGACGTCCCGCTCGCGGTGGACATCCTTACCGATCTCGTCCGCCGCCCGCTGCTCGCCGAACGCGATCTCGTGCCCGAGCGCAACGTGATCCTCGAGGAGATCAACGGCGTCCTCGACACCCCGGACGATCTCGTCTACGAGATGCACGCGGAGACGCTGTGGCCGCGCCACCCCTACGGCTATTCGATCCTGGGAACGCCGGAGACGGTGGCGGCGCTCGGGGCGTCCGACCTCCGCGAGCTGCACGATACCGCCTACCATCCGGGCAACTGCGTCTTCGCGGCCGCCGGCAACGTAGATCACGACGGGCTGCTCGAGGTACTTGGCCGCGAAGGCTGGCTCGGGCCGAACGGCGCCGGCGGACCCCGGCCGCCGATCGGGGCGACGCCCGCGGCCCGCGGGGTGGAGCGCTCCGAGGTGCGCGAGTCGGCCCAGACGCACGTCGTCTTCGGGACGGATACGTTTCCGCTTCGCGATCCCCGGCGATTCGCGCTCGCGATTCTCGTGAACGCGTTCGGCGGGGGCATGTCGAGCCGGCTCTTCCAGCGCGTTCGCGAGGAGCTGGGCCTGGCCTACGCGATCTACGCCTTCAAGCAGTTCTATCAGACCACCGGGCAGCTGGGGGTCTACGTGGGGACCCAGCCGGGCACGGCGGACCAGGCTATCGACGCCATTCGCTCCGAGTACGCGCTCCTCGCACGGGAGGGCCTGCCGCCCGCCGAGCTGACCGACGGCAAGCGGCAACTCAAGGGCCAGGTGGTCTTGTCACTGGAGAGCCCCGGGGCGCGGATGCAGCGACTCGCCGGTTTCGTCCTGCACGATGACCGGTATCGCTCGCTGAGCGAGATGCTCGTGGATATCGACGCGGTGACGCCCGAGCAGGTCGCCGGCGTGGCGGCGGAGTTCTTCGCCGCCGAGCGGCAGGCGGTGGTGAGGCTGGGGCCCGGAAACAACGGTGAACGGTGAACGGTGAAGGGTGAACAGTAAACAGTAAACAGTAAACAGGAACGGCAGGGGCGGGCGGAGGTCCCCGTTCACTGTTCACTGTTCACTGTTTACTGTTCACGCCGTCCTTTCGCATTGAGGCTTCATGAACATCGGCGTCCCCAAGGAGATCAAGACCAACGAGAACCGCGTCGCGCTGGCGCCCGCGGGGGCGGAGGCGCTCGCCGCGCAGGGACACAGCGT
>DATBQV010000228.1:0-4538 GCA_036560625.1 Gemmatimonadales bacterium | reverse complement strand
CGTCTCCGGCACCGGTCCCGACGCCGACTTCTCGGTCGAGCGCAACAACGCGACCGACTCGCTCTTCATTCAGCCCGATCGCGGCGGCGTGCTGCTCGCCATCTACAACCACTTCCAGCCGGTCGCCGATCTCACGAGCATCGACCTGGCCCCCCCGACGACCACCGGTCCTCCGTTCGGCTTCTCCACCCTCACGGCCGATGCGTTGCCGAATGTGGGCTACGTGTTCCAGGTCCCCGGCCCGGGCACCTCGGTGCTCTACGGCGCGATCCGGCCCACGCATGTCGGCACGACGTTCATCATCCTTGGCTGGTCGCTCCAGACGCAGCCCAACAATCCCGAGCTCAGGGCCGTTTCGACCGGCCGCAAGGGGGCGTAGCTCGGCGCTCCCGCCGCGCGCGCTGGGTGCGGCGAGCTTGTGAAATCATCGGCCCCCGTCGAAATTCGGGCCCATGCCAGCCCCGACCCTGGTGCTCGACGGCCGCTCGCTTTCCATCGCCGACGTGGTCCGGGTCGCGCGGAATCCGGCGGAGACCCTGGCGGTCGATCCCGCCGCCCGTGAGCGGCTCATCGCGAGTCGCCGCGCGATCGAGGCCGCGATCGCCGACGGTCGCACGATGTATGGCGTCAACACCGGCTTCGGCAAGCTCGCGAACGTCCGGATTCCCCCCGACAAGCTCGACCACCTCCAGACCAACCTGATCCGGAGCCACGCGGCCGGCGTGGGTGACCCGCTGCCGCCCGACGTGGTGCGCGGACTGATGCTGCTGCGGGCCAACGTGCTCCTCCGGCCGACGAGCGGCGTGCGTCCGGCCCTGGTGGACGCTCTGATCGCGGTGCTGAATGCGGGATTGTTGCCGCTGGTACCGGAGCAGGGCAGCGTCGGGGCGAGCGGCGATCTCGCGCCGCTGAGCCACGTCGCCCTCGCGTTGATGGGGGAAGGTGAGCTGGTCGAGCGGAGCCCCGCCGGCGTGCGGCGCGTCCCGGCCGGCCCGGCGCTCGCGGCCGCCGGCCTCACGCCGTTCCGCTTCGCGCCGAAGGAGGGGCTCGCGTTCATCAACGGCACGCAGGCCCAGACGGCGCTGCTCGCGCTGCTGGTGCACGACGCCGCCGTGCTCTGGCGCACGGCGGTCGGCGCGGCGGCGATGAGCCTCGAGGCGTTGCGCGGGACGCCGGCCCCGCTCGATCCGCGGATTCACGAGGCCCGCCCGCATGAGGGGCAGCGCCGCACCGCCGCCCTCATGCGGAGTCTCCTCGAGGACAGCGAGATCCGCGAATCGCACCGGGAGAACGATCCGCGGGTCCAGGACGCCTACAGCCTGCGCTGCGCCCCCCAGGTGCTCGGCGCCGTGGCCGACGCGCTCCGGTTCGCCGAGACGACCGCGGCGGTGGAGCTGAACGCGTCCACCGACAACCCGCTTGTATTCGACGACGGCGAAGTCATCTCCGGCGGGAACTTCCACGGGCAACCGGTGGCGCAGGCGCTCGACTTCCTGGCGATCGCGCTCACCACGCTCCAGGCGATCTCCGAGCGGCGAATCGAGCGGCTGGTGAATCCGGATCTCTCGCAGGGCCTGCCTGCGTTCCTCACCAGCGATCCGGGACTCCGATCCGGCTACATGATGGTGCAGATCACGGCAGCGTCGCTCGTCGCCGAGTCGCGCGCGCTCGCCATGCCGGCCAGCATCGGCTCGATTCCGACCGACGCGAACCAGGAAGACTTCGTGCCGATGGGAATGGCCGCGGCCACCAAGGCACGCAGGATCCTGCTCAACGCGCAGCGGGTGGTGGGAGCGGAGCTGCTGTGCGCCGCCCAGGGACTCGAGTTCCTGAAGCCGCTCCAGCCGGGGAAGGGTGTCGCGGGGCTCTACCGCCGGCTCCGGAGCCTCAGTCCGCCGGTTCGGCCGCTCGACGACGACCGGCCGCCCGCCCCCGATCTGGAACGGCTGGCCCGGGCCGTCGCGCTGGGCGAGTTGGATCCGGGATAACCTTGCTTGCCCCGTACCGGGGCCCTCCCTACCTTTCCAAGTTCAAGCCCCATCGCCTGTTTCCCTCTATCCTGCCCGCACCCGCATGAGCCTCGAGAAGCTTAAGGACACCGCGCGGAAGTTCGAGCAGAAGGAGGACTGGCGGAAGGCCATTGAGGTCTACCTCAAGGCCATCCAGCAGATCGAGTCCGGCAAGGACGCCACGCCGGACCTCTCCCTGTACAATCGCGTGGGGGATCTCTACCTCAAGGTCGGCGATACCGCGTCGGCCGTGCGCCACTACGAGCGCGCGGTCGAGCTGTATGCCGATCAGGGCTTCTTCAACAACGCCATCGCCCTTTGCGGCAAGATCCTCCGGGTCAACCCCGGCCGCACCGCGACCTACCTTCACCTCGCCCGGCTGCACGCCCGCAAGAACGTCGTCATCGAGGCCAAGCGGAACCTGCTCGAGTATCTGGAGCGGATGAACGCCCAGGGCCAGCTCGATGAAGCGTTCACGGCGGTGAAGGCGTTCGCGGACCAGTTTTCCGGAAGCCAGGACATTCGCGTGATGCTCGTCGAGCTGCTGCGCGCGGCCTCGCGCGGCGAAGAGGCGCAGGAGCAGCTCGACAAGCTCGCCATGCATCTCGAGTCGCATGGCGAGGCGCCCCCGGCCCGGGTCACCACGGAGCACGAGGTGCCGGTCGAGCAGGACGAAGAAAGCCCGCCGCCCACGCCGAAGCGCGGCGGCGATCTCGTCTTCATCGACACCGGGTTCAGCATTGCCGCCGGACGGGATGCCGCCAAGGACGCGGCGGCTGAGGCACCGGGGGAGCCCGTCGCATCGCTCGTTGAAGAGTCCGCCGGCGCGCCCGACGTTGAGGGCGGCGAGGACGCGGCGACGCCCGAGTCGGTGGGCGGGTTCGAGGCGACCACGCTGGGCGCGGGTGACGAGGCCGAGGCCGAGCCGCTGAACGGGCTCGAAGGTCTGTTGGGCGATGCCGGCGGCACCAGCGAGTCCCTGGGCGGCGGGGACAGCGGCGACTTTCACGGCATCCGCACCGTGGACTTCGAGGACGTGCGCGCGGAGGGGATCGAAGGCGTCCATCTGGTCGGCGGCGACGATCTTCTCGGCCTCGAGGCCCAGCCGGCCGGCGGAATGGCCGAGCTGTCGTCCGCCGAGCCCGAGGTCGATCTGTCGGACGTGCTGGCCGAAAGCCTTGCGGACACGGTGGCGGCCGGAGCCTTCTCGCAGCCGGGGCCGGTCGAGCTCGACTTCGTCGCGGAGCCGGGCGACGTGAGCCTGACCGAGGTCTTCGAGCCGGCGCCCGCTGCCGCTCCCGCCGCGCACGAGCCGGTCGCCTCGGCGTCGGTCTCGGAGCCCGCTGTGGAAGCCGCTCCGGCCGACGGAATCGCCGCGCTGGAGCAGGCCGTCGCCGATCGGCCCGACGACCCGCTGGCGCATCGCGCGCTGGGGGAGGCGCTGCTCGCCGCCGGCGATGCCCGCCGCGCCGGGGACGAGTTCCTGTTCGCGACCGAGGCGTACGAGGCGGGGGAGGCCTGGCAAGACGCCTACGACCTGATGCGGCGTCTGGTCGAGCTGGAGCCGAACGACGTCCGCCACTATCAGAAGCTGGTCGAGCTGGCGTACCGAACCGGCAGCCGGAGCCGGATGCTCGATGCCTACCTCGCCCTGGCGGGCACGCTGCGCCGCATCGGCGAGGTGGAAAAATCCATTGCCGTCTATCGGCGCGTCGCGGACCACGACCCGGGGAACCCGGCCGCGCGCAAGGCGCTGGAGGAGCTGGGGATTTCGGGAGCGGTCCAGGAGGCAGCGCCGCCGGCGCCTCCCGCGCGCCCCTTGAAGCCCACCGTGCCGCCGGCGGCCGCCAGCCGAGGCGCGGGTGCTGATTTCGTGGATCTCGGGTCACTCGTGCTCGACGAGCGCGCCCCGCGGGACACGCGTATGCGGATCGAGGGCGCGAAGCCGACCGACGACGAGCAGAAAAACTTCGAGGAGATGCTGGCGGAGTTCAAGCGGGGGATCGAGCAGAACCTCGAGGCCGACGACTACCAGTCGCATTACGATCTGGGCGTCGCGTTCAAGGAGATGGGGCTGCTCGACGAAGCGATCGCCGAGTTCCAGAAGGCGCTCCGCTCGCCGGAGGGACGCCTCCGGACCTCCGAGGCGCTCGGCGTGGCGTTCTTCGACAAGGGCCAGTTCGGGATCGCGGAGACCGTGCTGCGGCGCGCCGTGGACACCGAAGGCGGCGGCGACGAGGCGAAGATCGGGCTGCTCTACTGGCTCGGCCGCGCCGCGGAGGAGCAGGGGAAGCGGCCCGACGCCCTGCGCTGCTACGAGCGCGCGCTCGCCGTGGACATCCGCTTCATGGATCTTGGCGAGCGGGTGCCGCGGCTCGCCGCGGAGCGGCACGCATGAGCTCTCCCGTCGCGCCGGTGACGCTCGCCGGGCTGCAGGCACCCGTCCGGGCGGAGCTGGAGCGGGTGCAGAAGGAGCTGCGTCGCGTCATCGAGGCGGACTTCCAGCTGATCCGCGAGGTCAACGCCCAC
>DATBQV010000227.1:0-4737 GCA_036560625.1 Gemmatimonadales bacterium | reverse complement strand
CATCGCGGCCCGCTACCGCGAGACGGCCGACCGGCTGATCGACGCGGCGCTGGCCGACACCACCGCCTACGTCCGGCTCGGCCGCATGGTGGACACCTTCGGCAGCCGTTTCAGCGGCTCCGCGGCGCTCGAGCGGGCGATCGACTGGGTATTGCGGGAGATGGCAGCCGACGGGCTGGACGGCGTGCGGGGGGAGCCGGTCATGGTGCCGCACTGGGTCCGCGGCCGCGAATCGGCCGAGCTGGTCCGGCCCCGGGCATATAGCCTGCACTTGATCGGCCTGGGTGGCAGTGTGGGGACGCCCCCGGGCGGCATCACCGCGCCGGTGCTTGTAGTCGGAAGCTTCGACGAGCTGACTCGGCGGAGCGCCGAGGCCAAGGGAAAAATCGTCCTGTTTGACGCCCCCTTCGACACGACGCTCGCGCCGTTCAGTGCCTATGGGCAGGCGGTTCGATATCGCGTGATCGGGCCGTCGGCCGCCGCGCGGGTCGGCGCGAAGGCCTGCCTGATCCGATCGGTGGCGTCGTTCTCGATCCAGAGCCCCCACACGGGGGTGACCCGGTACGACTCAACCATCGCCCGCATTCCCGCGGCCGCGCTCGGCGTCGAGGATGCCGAGATGCTGCACCGGTTCCAGGACCGGGGCGACTCGGTGGTCGTGCACCTCTCGATGGAATCCCGCATGCTGCCGGACGCGCCGTCCCGCAACGTCGTCGCGGAGCTGCGCGGCGCCGAACGCCCTGACGAGGTCGTCGTGGTCGGCGGGCACATCGACTCCTGGGACGTGGGGCAGGGGGCAATGGACGACGGCGGCGGGGCGCTGGCCGCCTGGCACGCCGTTCGGCTCATGCAGCGGCTGGGGCTCCGGCCGCGCCGCACCATCCGGGTCGTGCTCTGGACCAACGAGGAGAACGGCGGACGCGGCAACCTGGCCTATCGCGATCGCTACGCCGCCGAGCTCGACCGCCACGTGCTCGCGATCGAGTCGGACAACGGCCCGTTCGCGCCGACCGGTTTCGGCGTCAGCGGTTCGGATTCGGCGGTGGCGTTGGCGAAGCAGGTTGGGCCATTGCTCGCGCGGATCGGCGCCGGCGACATCGAGCGCGAAGCCGAAGGGCCGGAGGCGGACGTGGAACCGCTGGTGAACCTGGGTGTGCCCGGGATGGGACTCAAGACCGACCCATCGCGCTACTTCTGGTATCACCACTCGGCCGGGGACACGTTCGACAAGATCCAGCCGGCCGAGCTGGCCCGCTGCGTCGCGGCGTTCGCGGTGATGGCCTACGTCATCGCCGACCTGCCCGAGCCGCTGCCCCGATGAGTCAGGCCGATCGCACGCCGGGGACCGTGGGCGGCCGCTGGCTGCTGCTGATCCATCAGCTGCCCCCCAAGCCGGACTATTTCCGGGTGAAGATCTGGCGGCGCCTTCAGCGGGTGGGCGCGGTTGCGATCAAGAACTCCGTGTACGTGCTGCCGTGCACCGACCAGGCGGGGGAGGACTTCCAGTGGGTCCGGCGGGAGATCGTGGCGGGTGGCGGCGAGGCCTCGGTGTGCCAGGCGGCGTTCGTGGACGGACTCTCGGACGCGCAGATCGAGGCGCTGTTCCGGACGGCCCGGGAGGGGGAGTACGCCGACATCGCGGAACAGGCCGATGCCCTGCTCGAGTCCGCGCCGGTCGGGGCGCGGCTGGAGGGTCAGAGCCGGGCTGACCTGGAAAGCGGCCTGACTCGGCTGAGGCGGCGGGTTGGGGAGATCTCCGCGGTGGACTTCTTCGGGGCGCCGGCGGGCCCGGTGGCGGAGAAGGCGCTCGAGCGGATCGAGACGCGGCTCCGGCCGGCCCCCGCGCGAGGGAAGGGCCGGGCCCGACGATCAGTCCCGCGAGCGAGCGGTGTCTGGGTCACTCGGCGCGGGGTGCATGTGGACCGGATCGCGAGCGCGTGGCTCATCCGTCGGTTCATCGATCCCAAGGCGCGGTTCCGCTTCGTCGCCGCGGACTACCGTCCCGCCGCGGGCGAGACCCGCTTCGACATGTTCGAGGGGGAGTACACGCACGAGGGAGACCGCTGCACGTTCGAGACGCTTGCCGCGCGGTTCGTGCCGGCCGACCGCAGCCTCCGCGCCATCGGCGAGATGGTTCACGACATCGATTGCAAAGACGCCAGGTTCGGGCGTCCCGAGACGTCGGGCTTCGAGCGGCTGATCACGGGCATCACCCGGGCGCACCCCGCCGATGAGGATCGCCTCTCGCAGGGGGCTGCGGCGCTGGACGCCTTCTACGAGTCGTTCGCCTGACGCCTAGCGTCCCCGGAACTTGGGCAGCTCCGCCCGGTGTCGCGCGAGGAACCCCTCGTAGAGGTGGGCATCGCTGTAGTCCCGCATCTCGGAGATCCGGTTCCCCTCGAATCGGATGACCACGCAGGTCCGCTGGTCCATTACGTCCCGGGGCTGGGTCTTGAGCCAGCTCCGCTCGCGGATCTCCACGATCACCCGCTCATCCGCATCGTACCATACGCGCCAGACGTCTTCGTAGCCCCAGTCGGCGGCGCCGAGGCCGAACTCACGATTCTCGAACGCGCGGAGCACGGCGGCCCGGCCCTTCCACTCGCCGCCGATCGGCGGCGCGCCCGCGACCCAGTAGGTGATGTCGTCGGTGAAAAGGCGCCCGACCTCGTCCATTCTGCCGGCGAAGAGCGCCGCCTCGTAGGCCTTGGCGACATCCATGCGGGCGCTCATCGGAGGGTCTCCGCTCCGGTTGGCTCGGCCGGAGTGCCGGCCGTCATGGGGTTGGCCTTCCGGCCCGCGCGCTCCATCGGCCGGGACAGCTCCGCGCGATGCCGGTCGATCACGCTCCAGAAGTCCAGC
Organism: Gemmatimonadales bacterium; assembly: GCA_036560625.1. Classification (GTDB taxonomy): domain Bacteria; phylum Gemmatimonadota; class Gemmatimonadetes; order Gemmatimonadales; family GWC2-71-9; genus DASQPE01. The sequence continues at coordinate 1,875 of DATBQV010000227.1, read as the reverse complement.
GCCCGGTCGAGCAGCTCCTGCGCGGCCGTCCGCAACGCGTCGCTTGCCCGGACCTGCCGCACGTTGTTCTCCATGTCCTCGGCGTCCCAGCCGCGAGAGTGCGCGATGAACGGAAACGCCGGGAACACGAAGCCGAGCTCGCTCCAGAACGTGAGCATGCTGCCCGCGACCGCCTGGATGTTGTCCTGACCGCCGGTGATGATGAACCCCACAACCTTGTTGGTGATGAGCACCCGGTTCGCGATCGTGATCTGGTTCTGAATGCAGTTGAGTCGCTCAGCCATCTTGTGGTACAGCGACGAGGCGGTGCCCCAGCGGATCGAGGTCGAGATCAGGACCACGTCCGCCCAGTGCACGAGCCCTTCGTAGACCGGCGTGAGCTGATCAGCCGGATCGCGCTCCGTGATGGCGCACGGCCAGGTGCAGGCCCGTGCCGCCTTGGAGTAGTTGCCCTCGCAGGGGCGGAAGGCGAGATCCCGCAGGCGAACGAGCTGCGTGTCGGCCCCGCGGGTCTCGCCCGCGTGAGCAAGCGCGTGGTCGAGCAGGGCGTCAGAGGTGGAGAACCGCGGGTTGACGTCGTCCATCGCGGTCGTGGAGATGCCCAGGACGCGCGCTGGCGCGCCGGGGGGCTTGGCGTGGGGCTCCAACAGGTGCGACGGCTTGTGCTTGAGAAGCCGGCGCGGCATCTCGGGTGGGAGCTTGACGTAGACGCCGTCGGCGCGCTCCTCAACTCCGTACACCGGCACCTGTTCCTCGTCGTAGCCCTCCGGGCCCTTGCCGGTGATCACGCTGTATTCCCACGCGTGCCACGGACACATGACGAACTCGCCCCGCAGGCGCCCCTCGGACAGCGGGCCGCCCCGGTGGTTGCAGATGTCCGAGATGACGCGGAAACGACCTTCGTGCAGGAACACGGCGAGGCGATGACGCTCGACCTTCACCGAGAACGGGACACGGGCGAGCAACTCCTCCCTTCCGCCGACGCGGTGCCAGGTCTCCATGGGCTGTTCTCCGAGGACGGGATGGCCGTGACTAGGACCGGAGCCAAGGTACTTCCGCCGTGGAGACCTCACCAATCGCCGCCACCGCGGTCTCCAGATGCTCGGCCGGAAGCGTGCCTTGGGCGAGCCGGGGGGTGCCGCCGCCTCGTCCCCCGCCGGGCGCGAGCATCCGCTTGAGCACCGCGGCAGCGTCCCGGCCCGAGTCCTCGGCGGCAGCAACCACAATCATGGGTGGCCTCGCCACGACCCCGATGAACACGGCTCTCGGCAGCGCCGCGACGGCCTGAGCCAAACCGCGCAGGCGTTCCGCCGAACCCTGCTCGACTCGTACCAGCAGCTGTCGGAGTCCCTCGCCGTCGGGCACGACTCCGGCGACCAGCTCCGCGGCGCGGTAGCGGTCCAGCTCCGCCTCGGCTGCCCGACGGGCCGCCACGGCCTCTCTGTGCTCCGTCCGCTGCCCTTCGACCAACGCGGCCAGCTCGTCGAGCCCTGCGGCGTATTGAGCGGCAAGTCGGGCCAGCAGCTCGTGATCGAGCCGCGCCCGGCGCACCGCCCGCAAGCCGCAGAGAAACTCGAGCCGGACGGCCTTCCGCACCCGCTCAACCTTCCGGATCAGGATCGCGCCGATCTCACCGGTGGCACGGACGTGGGTCCCCCCGCAGGCGCTCCGATCCAGGTCGCGAATGCTCACGACGCGAAGCGGCCCCTCGCGCTCCGAAGGCTTGCGGAGCCCGCTCACCGTCGCTGCGTCCTCGAAGCCGACCGACACTGGGCGGTTCTGGGCCGCGACCTCATTCGCGCGGGCCTCGGCGGCGGCGACCTGGTCCGGGGAGATCGCGGCAGTATCGAGATCGAGCGTGGAGGCCTCCGCTCC
>DATBQV010000226.1:0-18793 GCA_036560625.1 Gemmatimonadales bacterium | reverse complement strand
GAATCGTTCACCAGGCGGGGGCGGTCGCGAGTGTAGAGCAGCGGCACCGGCGTGCGACGCGTGCCCTCCCGGATCTCGAGTCCGCGCTCGACGCAGGCGGCCCCGCTGCTGTCCCGGCCATCGCGCGCGAGCGTCAGCCAGATCTCCAGGCCTCGCGCCGTACGCAGCACCAGAGAGTCGGCGGGCGTCGCCGCCGCGCGCGCCGATGCGGTGTCCGGCGCTGGAACTGCGGCCTCGACCGAGGCACCGGCCTGCGCCGGCGCATGCGGTGACCGATCACCGCCGCACGCCGCCACGCCGAGGCCGGCGAGCCCGCTCAAGGCGAGCAGGTTACCGCCTCGGATTCGGGGATTCCTCAGGATTCGGTGCGGTGACGATGTCGGGGGTGCCGTCGCTCTGCACTGCCAAGACCTCGCGCACGTGCCGCGACCGACGGAGCACGCGGAGCCAGATGACGATCGCCACGAACGCGGAGACCGCGCCCATGGCGGCGCTGATCGCGAGACCCGTACGCGGGTCGCGCACCCGCATCGCCACCAGGGTCCCGGCCAGGGCGCCAAAGAAAGAGGCTGCCAACGCGAGGAAAGGCGTAAGCAGCCAACCAAACACCCTGAAGAGGAGCCGGACCCACCGCATCGGCTAGCCGGCGCGGCGTCCCATTCCGGAGAGGAGCGTGGCCAGCCCGAGCCCGGGAAGGAAGGCGACGCCGAACGTGGGGAGGCTCCAGCCGGCTCCCGGGAAGTGAATCAGGACCGCGGCCGCGCCGACGACGGCGGTGCAGGCGAGCGCACCCGTCATCATCGCCACGAGCGACGGATGCTGCCCCTTGTCCGCCTGGTGGGCCAGGATCCAGGCCCCCATCCAGGGCAGGTACGTACCCACCATCCACCACACCGGGTGGTACCACCAGTTGCTGAAGCCGCCGATCTCACGCCACCGGTTGGTGTAGGTGCCGATGGGCTGGAGCAGCGCGACATCGACCAGGAGGAAAACGCCCGCGGCGGCGAGGCCGATGCCGGCCGCCCCGGCAATCCCCTCGATCGTCCGCGCCCGGGTCCAGAGTCCGGGCAGGCCGCTCACCAGAGCGAGCCCGATGAGCAGGACGACGGCGAGCACCACGGTTTCCGCCGGGCCCGACAGGAAGCGCATGACGAGCGAGCAGACCAGCACGACCGCCGACTCCAGGAGGCCGAGCTGAATACCGCAGCGGACGATGTGCGGGACGTCCGTGCGATCGTGGTCCTGGGACAGCTCCACCGCCGAGGCCATGGGCACTCCAATGGGGGTCGGCACAATTATACCCGCCCGGCCGACAGGCGGCCAAGTGCGGTCAGGTGGCCCAGGCCAGGGCGACGGTCACGTCGGTCACGGCCCATGCACCGAGCGCGAGGTACATGCGCCGCTGGTGCTCGACCGGTGCAAGCCTGGCATGGCCGGCCAGCCACGGGATCAGGACGATCGCCCAGGCGGCGCCGATCAGGATCACGCCGCCCCAGCGGGCAAGATCGTCGGGCGAGTGAAGGCGCCAGCCGGCCCTGAGACCTCCGGCCAGGAAGAGCGCGAGCGCCAGCGCCGCGCAGAGTGTCGCCGCCCCGAGGCTCCGCCCGAGACCGAGGCGGAGCGCCAACGTGCGGTCCCCGCGGCGGCGGTCTTCCTCCATCTGGTACAGCTGGGTGAGCGGGTACAGTGCGGCGAAGAGCGGGCAGAAGGCCAGCAGGACGAGACGGCGAGCCGGGTCTACCGGGAGCCCGGTGGCCGCCCAGCCAGCGAACGGCGTCAGCGTGCCGAACCCCCACATGTTGATGAGCCAGTCGGCGCCGGCAACCGCCTTGAGTCGGAATGGCGGGACCGAATAGAGGATCGAGAGGACAAAGCAGATTCCGTAGGCCACCGCGAACGGCGCCGGCAACGCGAGGGCCACGGCGAATCCTGCGGCCATGAGCGCGAGGCCGAACGCGAACAAGTGCGCGGGTGGCGGCGGCGGGTCGCGGAGGTAGGCCACGTCGCCCTCGTCGCGGTCGAACGCGCTGTTGATGGCGAGCGTGCCGCCGTTCAACCCCACCACCCAGGCCAGCAGGCCCAGCGCTGCGCTCCCCAACCGCTCGCCGCGGCCGACGGCGTCGAGGCCGACGGCCAGTATGTAGCCGAGGGCGGTGTGCGCCGCCATGATCGGCCACTCGGCGGGTCGCGTGTGCAGGAGATAGGCGAGGCCGGGACCGAGCACCCGGTACCCCGCGGCCCGCGCGCCGCGCGCCCAGCCGGGCGTGCTCACCACACGAGGCCGAGATGCCCCGCCGCGAGCATGAGCCCGCGCAGCGTGAGATCCGGATCCACCTCGTCGATGGTGCTGGTGAGGGGTGCGATGAGCTTCGCCAGGCCGCCGGTGGCGACCGCGCCGGGTGCGCCGCCGCCCGGCCACTCGGCGCGAATCCGGCGAACCATGCCGTCCACGGCGTCGGCGCAGCCGAAGAGCACACCCGCCTGGATGCACTCCTCGGTCCGCCGGCCGATCGCACGGGCCGGGGCGCGCAGCTCGGTGGCCGGCAACTTGGCGGCGCGACGCGTGAGCTGATCGGCCGAGGTCCGGAGACCGGGCATGATCGCGCCGCCGATGAACCGGGCGTCGCGGGTGACGCAGTCGAACGTGGTGGCCGTCCCGAAGTCCACGACGATCATGTCCGCCCGATAGCGCTCCGACGCCGCGAGCACGTTGAGCACCCGGTCCGCCCCGACGCTAAGCGGCTCTTCGACGTCCAGGGTGAGCGGCAGCGGCGAGCGGGCATCCACGGCAACAGGCAGGCAGCCGGTGGTCGTCTGGACTCCCTCGACCACGCTTTGGGTGACCGCCGGCGCGACCGAGCCGAGGCAGGACGCGCGCACCTGGTTCGGGGAGAGGCCGGCGTGATCGAGGAAGGCCGAGAGCGCGGCGGCCCATTCGTCCGGGGTACGATCGGCGACGGTCGTCAGGCGCCAATGCGCCTCGAGCGACCGCTCGCGGAACAGTCCGAGGGTGATCTCCGTGTTCCCGATGTCGAGCGCGAGCAGCACCGTTACCCCCGAAGCACGTCGTCGATGGCGGTCAGGATCTCCTGGTTGGTAAACGGCTTCGAGAGCACGCGCTTGGCGCCCAGCCGTGACGCCAGCTGGAGGTAGTCCGTGCCCAGGTGCCGGCCGCCACCGGAAATCGCGATCACCCGCACGCCCGGAAACTCAGCCCGCAACTCCATGATCGTCTCGATCCCCTCCTTCTCCGGCATCACGAGGTCCGTGACCACGAGGTCGGCCGGCGCGGCCCGGTAGGCCGCGAGTCCGCGCGCACCGTCCGGGACCGCGGTGACCGTGTGTCCGGCCCGCTCCAGCACCAGGGCAAGCACCGTGCGAAGCTGGTCGTCGTCATCCACCAGGAGAATGCGAGCCATGGGCACCGCCTCCCGTCAGCCGGCGAGCGCGCGCCGGACGGTATCGCCCAGTGCCGCCACCGTCGCCGGTTTGAAGAGCAGCTCGTGAATGTCGAGCGCGCGGGCCTGCTCGGCGTCGACGTCGTCGCCGTATCCGGTCGCCAGCACGACGGGCAGGGTTCATGCAGCCTCGCCCTTCAGCAGCACGGAGCCCGAGCTGACGCCGACCGTGCGGCCGTCCGGGAGCGTCACGCGCAGCGCGCCATCCGGCGCGATGCCCGCCGCCCGCCCCTGGACCGGGGCGGCGAGCTCCCGACCCGCGAGCCAGTCCCGTCGGGCGAAGGCGTCCAGCTCGGCCGGGCTGAGTCCGGCGCCCGCTTCCGCCAGCGGGGCGAGGCGGGCGAGCAGCGGCGGCAGGACGTGGTCCGGCTCGAGGCCGGGGCGCCAATCCGCAAGTCGACCGGGCGGCGTGCGAACCGCGGTGGGCAGCGTGTTCTGGACGTTGAGGCCGAGTCCGATCGCCACCCAGGCCAGGCTATCGCCCTGCCAACGCGCCTCTCCCAGAATGCCACCGACCTTCCGGTCGCTCACCATAAGATCGTTCGGCCACTTGAGGGCGACGGGTGGCAGGCCGCCCAGCTCGGCGAGTGCCTCGGCGGTGGCCAGCCCCGTCCGCAGACTCAGCACCTCCACTCCGATGGCCTGCCGCGGCCGACAGAGAAAGCTGAGCCAAAGTCCGCCCGGTGGCGAGGCCCAACGCCGGCCCCGGCTACCCCGCCCCGCCTCCTGCTCTACAGCCAAGACCACCGTACCCGCGGGCGCTCCGGCGGCGGCCAGACGGTGCAGCTCGTCCTGGGTCGAGGGGAGCCGCTCAAACCGGTGGATCGGAGGCATGCGGGTTCAGCCCCGATAGCGCGCGTGCCAAAGGAGAAAGAGCAGGCCGAACGCGATCCGGTACCAAGCGAACGCGGCAAAGCTCGACCGCGCGACGTAGGAAACGAACGCCCGTACCACCACGAGCGCCGTGAGAAAAGCGACGACGAACCCGACCGCGAAGACCGGCACGTCGGCCGCCGAGAGAACCGAAGTGCTCCGGGACAGATCGAAGGCCGTTGCCGCGATCATGACTGGGATCGCCAGGAAGAACGAGAACTCGGTCGCGGCCTGCCGCGTGAGCCCGAGGCAGTAGCCGCCCATGATCGTGGCACCGGAGCGCGAAGTGCCGGGAATGAGCGACAGAACCTGCGCGAGCCCGATGCCGAGCGCGGTGGTCGGCGCGACGTCGTCGATCGTGGCGACCGTCGGCTTGGGGTGCCATCGCTCGATCACGAGAATGATGACTCCGCCGACCAGCATCGAGATCGCGACGACCATGGTGGAGAACAGGTACTCCTTGATCAGGCGATGCGTCAGCAGCCCGACCACCGCCGCCGGGAGAAACGCGATCGCCAGGTTCACGACCAGGCGCCGGCTCAGAGGGTCGGCCGACACCGTCCGGACGACGCGGGTCAGGCGTTGCCGGTAGAGCCAGACGATCGCGAGGATGGCGCCAAGCTGGATGAAGATCTCGAACGCCTTGGCGTCTTCGCCGGTAAAGCCGAGCCAGTCGCCGGCGATGATGAGATGCCCCGTGGAGGAGACCGGAATGAACTCGGTCGCGCCCTCCACCACCCCCAGGATGGCCGCCTTGACCAGGACGGGGAGCTGGGTCAGTACGCTCAGCTCCACGCCATCACCTCCTGGTAGAGCGCCTCATACTGGGGCACGACGCGATCGGCCGAGAACGTCTGCGCCTTGGCGATCGCGGCGGCACGCATCGCGGCGTAGCGCTGCGGCTCGCGCAGCAGCTCGACGGCGCGGCGACCCATCGCCTCGACCGATCCGACCGGCTCCAGGATTCCGTTCACGCCGTCATCGATGACTTCGGGCAGGCCGCCGGCTCTCGACGCCACGACCGGCGCCCCGCAGGCCATGGCCTCCAGCGCGGCCAATCCGAACGACTCCGTCTGGGACGGCAGCACGAAGAGATCCGAGGCCTGGAGCAGCGTGGCGACCTGGTCGAGGCGGCCCAGAAAGCGCACGGACTCGGTGACGCCCAGCTCCTCCGCTTCCTTCTCCGCCTCGGGCCGGTCGGGGCCGTCGCCGATCATGAGAAGCGTCGCGGGCATAGCGCGCTGGATGCGCGCGAAGACCCGCACGACATCCTTCACCCGCTTGACCTCCCGGAAGTTCGACACGTGCGCGATCAGCTTGTGGTCCGGCGGAGCGAGCCCGGCACGCGGGGTCTCGGGCGCCGCCCGGTACTCATCGAGATTCACGAAGTTCGGGATCACCCGGACATCACACCCTACGCAGCCGAACGCGCGATAGGTCTCGTCCTTGAGAAACGCCGACACCGCCGTGACCGCGTCGGACTGCTCGATGGAAAAGCGGGTGATGCCGTAGAAGCTCGACTCCTGACCCACGAGCGTGATGTCGGTGCCGTGGAGGGTCGTGATCACGCGAAGGGTGCGTGTGCCCCGGAGCATTTCGCGCGCGAGGTAGGCGGTCGTCGCGTGCGGAATCGCGTAGTGCACGTGCAGCAGCTCCAGCTCCTCACGCAGCGCCACCTCGTGCTGCTTCGACGCGAGGGCCAGCGTGTAGGGGTAGTGGTCGAACAGCGGGTATCGGCCCATCCGCGTTTCCACCTGATGGAAGTACACGCGTTCGGCGTACCCGCGCAGGCGGAACGGCGAGTCGTACGTGATGAAGTGGACCTCGTGCCCGCGGCGCGCGAGGGCCAGACCCAGCTCGGTGGCGACGGCGCCGCTGCCGCCGTAGGTCGGGTAGCAGGTAATGCCCAGCCTCATGCGTTGGGTCTCCTTTGCCAGGCGGCGGCGATCTCCTCGGCGAGCCGGTCCGCGGGCCGAGTCGCGTCCAACGCGAGCACCGGACCGGCGAGCTGGTGCCGGAACCAGGTCTCCTGGCGCTTGGCGTACCGCCGGGTGTTGACCGCGATGGCCGCCGCCACGGTGTCGCGGGGACGGTGCCCATGAAGGTACTCCACCGCTTCCCGGATGCCGATCCCGTCGAGCCCAGCGGCGTTGGCGGAATGGCCTTCGGTGAGCACCGAGGCCACCTCCTCGATCAGCCCGCGGCGCACCATCTCCTCGGCCCGGACGGCGATGCGCTGGTGCAGAACGGGGCGCGGCGCCGTGAGCAGGACGTACCACGGCGCCACGAGGCTTTCGACCTGCGCCGCGGTCTGCCACCACCCCAGGGGCCGGCCGCTCAGGAGCGCCACCTCGATCGCGCGCGCGGCCCGCTGCCGTCCGCCGCCGCGAAACGCTGGGTCGAGCCGGCCGGCCCACCGGAGCAGCTCCCGCGCATCGAGCCCCGCCAGCCAGGCATCGAGCCCGCTCCGCCGCGCGGTCTCGAGCGGCGGTTCGAGGAACAGGCCTTCCACCAGCGCCTTGACGTAGAGCCCGGTTCCTCCGACCACCACGGGCAGGCGCCCCCGCGCGGACACCTCCGCCACCCAACCGCTCGCCTCGCGCGCGTACCGGCCGGCGCTGTACCGCTGGCCCGGCTCGACGACGTCGAGTCCGTGGTGGGGCACACGCGCGCGCTCCCGTCGAGTCGGCTTGGCGGTGCCGACGTCGAGGCGGCGGTACACCTGACGAGAGTCCGCCGAGATGACCTCGAGCGGCCAGTGCTGGGCAAGGGCGAGCGCGACCGCCGTTTTTCCGACCGCGGTCGGACCGACGAGCACCGGGAGGCTAACGCCGGCCAAACCGGCGCTCCAGCTCCTCGCGGGGCAACTGCACGATGGTCGCTCGGCCGTGGACGTCGTGTGGGGGCAGCGCGGTCTCGAAGAGCCGGAGAAGCAACCGGCGCATTTCCGGATCGCTTAGACGTTGGCCCGCCTTGATCGCGGCCCGGCAAGCGAAGGTCGCGGCGAATCGCTCGAGCGGATTGGCCCAGCCGCCGAATCGTCCGCGGGCCAGGTCGGCGAGGGTCTCGCGGAAGCAGGCGACGCCGTCGAAGCGCGGATGCGGCGCAGGCACCGCGTGGATCAGCACGGCGCGTCCGCCGAACGGCTCGACCTCAAACCCGACGCTGCGCAGCGCCTCCGCGTGCGACTCCAGCGCGTCGAGCTCCTCATCGGTCAGCTCCAGCGTGTGCGGGAGCAGCAGCCGCTGCGCGGCCGCCCCGCCGCGACGCAGCTCCGTCAGCACCGACTCGTACAGCACACGTTCGTGGGCCGAGTGCTGGTCCACGATGACGATGCCTTCAGGGGCCTCATACACGATGTACGAGTCGAACAGCTGGACCAGCGGCGCATTGAATCCGGCGGGCGCCCCGGACGGGGGCGATGCTGTCGCGCTGTCGAGGCCCAGCTCACCGGGCGCGACCATCGCCGGCGCCCCGGCCGGTCCCGCCCATCCGGGGCCCGGCATCGGACGCCACTCGCCGACGGGGGCCGCGGCGTCGAGCCGGCCAAGCGCGTCGCGGACCGCCTCCTCGACCACGCGCTCAACCCCGATCCGGTCGCGGAAGCGCACCTCCAGCTTGGCCGGGTGCACGTTCACGTCCACCTCGTTGGGAGCCACGTGCACGCCCAGCAGCAGCGATGGCCGGTCGCCGGGATGAATGGACGATCGGTAGCCCGCCTCGGCGGCGCGGACGAGGAACGGATCCTTGAACGGGCGGCCGTTGACGAAGAGCTGGGTGCGCCGGCCGGTCGGCTTCGCGTCCGCCGGGCGCTGGACGAAGCCGGCGACGCGAAATGCCCCCGCCGCGTAACTCACCGGCACCAGGGTGCCCGCCAGCTCCCTGCCCCACACACCCGCGAGCCGATCGACGACGCCTTGGGCGGCGGGTACCTGCAGCCTCGTGACGCCGTCCGCGTCGAGCGAGAACCCGGTTTCCGGGTGGGCCAGCGCGAGCGTGGTCAGGGTATCGTGAGCGGCCCGGGTCTCGCTCGACGTGGAGCGGAGAAATTTCCGACGGGCCGGCGTGTTGAAGAAAAGACCGCGAACGCTGACGGTCGTCCCGCGCTGGCGCGCCGCGGGGTCGACCCGATCGAGGCGCCCCCCGCTCACGCTCAGCTCGGAGCCGTCGCCCTCGCCGTCGCTGGTCAGCAGGGTGAGGCGGGACACCGATGCGATCGCCGGCAGGGCCTCGCCCCGAAAGCCGAAGGTCCGGACTCCGACGAGGTCAGCCGCGCTCCGGATCTTGCTCGTGGCATGGCGATCGAGGGCGAGCACGGCATCCTCCCGCCCCATCCCGGTGCCGTCGTCGCTCACCTCGACCAGCGTCTTGCCGCCCTGTTCCAGCCGGACGCTCACGTGACGGGCACCGGCGTCGAGCGCGTTCTCGACCAGCTCCTTCACGACGGATGCGGGTCGCTCCACGACTTCGCCCGCCGCGATCTGGTCGGCGACGGCGTCGGGGAGGATCGCGACCAGTCGCGCCACAGGCTCAGCCCCCGCGGAGCGGGGCGAGCGAGTCGGACGGCACCCAGCCGAGTCGTTCGCCCGGCGCGTCCACCATGGTCCATCCGGAGGCGTGGCGGAGGATCAGCACCGCCGTGCCCGCGTCCAGCGGTGCGACGGTCGGTGCGCGCTCGTGCGGCGAAAGCTGCAGCGGCGTCCGTCCTACGATCACGGCGAGCGGCCGGTCGTCGCGCACGCGAAGCACGATCGCGCAGGCGCCCGTGAGTACGGCCAGACCGACGAGCCCGTAGCCCAGCTCGCGCCGTCGGCGCCCCCGGGCGATCAGCAGGAGCCACCCCGATACCCAGAGGGGCAGCGCGACCAGAGCCAGCTCGCGCCAGGTGAACGGCGGCCCCCACAGGCGGCTGGCGCTGCCCGTCTCGGGCGGCGGCACCAGCTCCAGCGCGCGGGCGACCGACCGGTCGCGGGGAGCGAGGCGGCGGGCCTGCTGCCACGCGCCGGCCGCCCGGCCGTCGAGTGCGAGGCGATAGTACGCGGCGCCGAGGTTGTACCAGTTCGCGGGATCCTCGGGGGCGGACGCCGTTCGGTGAGCAAAGCCGTCGATCGCGCCGGTCAGACCGCCGTGATCGTATTGCCATTCAGGCGATACCGATTGGCTTCGCACGGGCACGGCGAACAGCAGCATGAGGCCCGTCAGCCCACCCGCAGCGTAGCGGCGGCGCCGGTGACTGTCGGCCAGCCGGGCAGCGAGCGTGCGTGCCTCGCCGCCGAGGTCGCTGGGCACCGATCCCCCTCCCGGCCCGTACCGCGCCTCCTGAAGCCGGCCCCGTAGCTCTACCATACGGGCGGCGAGCGCCGGTTCCACGCCGGCCGCGCGCAGCGCGGACACGAGCCCCCGCTCGGTCAGCGTATCCGGCTCGCCGACCAGCTCGCGGATGAGCGCCTCGAGCTCCACACTGGCGCTGCGGGCATCGGGTGCCGGCGGCGGTGGAGCCCGCCGACGGCGGCGGAGTCGGCGGCGGCCGAGCACCAACAGCGGCGGCAGCAGCGCCAGGCCAGCCCAGGCCCACGAGGGTAGCCCGGTCGCGATCCGGTACCCTGCCTCGGGGCCCGCCTGGGTCAGGAGCGGCGGCGGCAGCGGTCGCGAAGCGGTGGCTCCGCGGCCCTCGGCGACGACGAGCCGCCCGCTGCTGAGCGTGGTCGAGTGGAAGCCCTTCGCGGCCATGTCGTAGTACCCGTAGGTCGCGCCGGGCAGCGACACCGGCCCGCTGGAGTCGGGAACCACGGTATACCGGAACGTCTTGCTCCCGCCCAGGCGTCCGGCCTTGACGTCGAGCCGCTCGTCGGTTCCATCGGGATAGGCGCGCACCGTAGCCGGCCACGCGATGTCGGGTGCCGGCCAGAGCGCGGGATTACCGTCCCCGCTCAGCGTGTATGAGACGGACACCGGCTCGCCCTCCCGGGCCGTCGGGGGATCGACGCTCCGGTCGAGCCGGAGCGCACTGCCGACGGCGCCGCCGTACCCCGCCGGCCGCCCAATGGCGGGCGTCGGCGAGACCGTGAGGGTCTCGGCGTCACTCTCGAGGGTGTAGCGCTCCTCCTGGCTGAAGAACTGCAGCGCGATCGGCACGCTGTACTTGAGCACGGCGGGCGTGATCTCGATCTTGCCCGGCTGGAGCGGGAACACGATCTGATGGGAGACGAAGAGGTCGTAGAGCACGCCGCCTACCGTTCGCGTCGCCGCGATGCCCGGTGGTGCGGGCTGCGGGTAGCTCCACACGCCTTCGATAACCGGGGGCTGGAGCGTCGGCGGGCGGCGGAGCTGGGTGCGAAGCTCGCGCGGAAACCAGGCGGCGGTCAGCACGTCCACCTGCTCTCCGACCGCGGTGCCGCGCGTCGAGAGCACCAGGCTCACGGCCGGCTGCCCCGGCCGAGCCGGTATCGGCGCGCGCTCGAGCAGCCGTTTGAGCATGGGATTCGCCGCCGTCGTCGCGGCGCCCGGCAGCTCCTCTACCTGGACCACTACCGGGCTGGCGAGCGCGACCTCGGTCCCCTGCGCGGCGCGTGCCGGCCCAAGCTCCCACCGGCCGGCCTTGATCGCGCGGAGATGCAGCTCGAGCGTCGTGGTGCGACTGGGCGTCCCGAGCTGGGAGACCTCGGTATGCTCGCTCCGCGCGGTGATCTCGAAGCCGGTGAGGGCCGGCATCGTCACTTGCACCGGAGCCGGGTCCCGCGCCGTCGCCTGAATGGTGAGCAGCAGGTCGTCGTCGACCGTGAGGCGCGTCTGATCGACGAATACGCGCACCTCGAGTCCGCTCCCCTGGAGCCACAGCCACGCGAGCGGCACAAGCAGCAGGTTTACCAATCCTTCACCCCTCCGGCGCCGCCGTGGAACCGGCTCTGCTGCTCGGCCCGCGACGTCCGCTCCTGCCGCTCCATCGAGTTGAGAATCTGCTCGGCCTCCGCCTGGCTCAGACCCTGTGGTCCCGGCGTCGGCTCGGGCGGTGGCGGCCGCTGGCCCCCTCCACCGCTCGGTGGCGGCGTCCTGCCACCGCCACCGCCGGAGTGGGGCGGGCGCTGTCGCTGGGCCAACTCGAGATTCCACTTCGCCGGCTCGGACCCCGGATCGAGCAGGAGCGCCGCTCGCAGATTGGTCGTCGCCTCGTCGAGGAGCGTCTCCCGCCGAGCGCTGTCCGCCGCGGCCTGGACCAGGGCGGCGGTTCCCAGGTTGTAGAGCGCGCGATACCGCAGGCCGGGGTCGGCGGACTTCGCGGCCTCGGAGAGCGCGCGGCGGGCGACGTCGTACTTGGCAGCCGCCAGCGCGGCCGTGCCGGCATCGTAGAACGCGGTGTCCCGGGAGATGCCCGCCCCCGCCAGCGTGAGCCAGGCCTGCGCGGCGCCCACCGGATCTCCGGCGGCCAGCGCGCGATCACCGGGTGTGGGACGCTGCGCCGAGGCGTCTCGGCTCAGGAGCGCAAGCCCGGCGAGTGCCGCGAGCGCGGGCCCGCGGCTCAGCACGGTGAAGGCAAGGAGAATCAGCGCGGCCAGGAGAGCCGGGATCCAGGCCCGCGGGATGAGATCGGAGATCCTGGTTTCCGATGTCGGGCTCCGCTTGAGCGCGGCCGCGATGTTCTTGACCGCGCCCGCCTGGTCGGGCAGATCGGCCGGGACGACGGTTCCTTCCGCAGCGTCCGCGATCGCCCGGAGCATGTCGTCGCGGCGCTGGGTGTAGACCATCTGCCCCTGCTCGTCCAGCTTGTACTCAATCAGGGCCCCGGCGGAGTCGCGAATTGGGATCTTCACCGGCGTCGCGCGGCCCTCGGCCACCAGGACGAGGCGAATGCCGTGGGCCCGGAGGGCCTGGGCCTGCGCCACGGCATCCGGCAGGGAATCGTGCCCCTCGCCGTCGGTGAAGACGACCAGCACCCGGTCAGCCACGTCGCCGCCGGCCGTCAGGAGCTGGCCACCCTGCTGGAGCACGGCGGCGAGGTTGGTCCCGCCCTCGCTCGCGAGATCGGGATCGAGGCCGTCGAGATACATCCGCACCGCGCCCCCATCGACCGTGAGCGGCGTGAGGATGTAGCTGCGGCCCGCGAAGGCGATGAGCCCCACGCGGTCACCGTCCACGTCCTGCACCAAGCGCCGCGCCTCCCGCACGGCCCGTTGCAGCCGGCTCGGACTCACGTCCTCCGCCAGCATCGACCGGCTGATGTCTACCGCCAGGACGAGGCTCAGCGCGTGAGTCTCGGCGGTCACCTTGGTGCGCCCGCCCCGCGGCCCGGCGAGCGCCACGCCGGCGGCCAGCGCGGCGAAAGCCACGAGCAAGGGGCCACGCCGCGCCCGGCCCCGCGCATCGCGTCCGAGCGCCGCGGACCACGCGGCGGCGAGCCGCACTCGACGCCGCCGGGCGAGCCAGGCCAGCACGCCCAACGCCAACGCCAGAACCGGCGCCAACGCCAGCAGCAGCGGGGCCTCGAAGATCATGGGATCCGGACCACGAGGGTGGCGTTGATCAGCAGCTCGAGCGCCAGCGTGAACAATCCGAAGAGAATGAACGGGCGCGTCTCTTCGTCGTAGCGCACGTAGCGGGTGACGGAAACCGGCGTCTTTTCCAGCCGATCGATCTGGGAGAAGATCCGGCTCAGCGCCTCGCTGTCCTTGGCGCGAAAGTACTGGCCGCCGGTCTTGGCCGCGATCTCCTTCAGCAGGTCCTCGTCGATCTTCACCGGCAGCACCTCGTAGCGGAACCCGCCGCCCAGCGCGCGCCCCGTCGGAATCGGTGCCTCGCCCTCCGTGCCGACGCCGATCGTGTAGACCTTGATGCCGTAGGCCAACGCGGTGGCGGCCGCGGTCCGCGGATCGATGAGACCCTTGTTGTTGACGCCGTCGGTAAGCAGCAGGATGACCTTGCTCTTGTCGGGCGACCGGCGAAGCCGGTTCACGGCGACGGCGAGCCCGCTCCCGATGGCGGTCCCGTCGTCCAGGCTGCCGATCTTGATGTCCATGACCGCCTGCTCTACCACGGGATAGTCGAGCGTCACGGGCACCTGCGTGAGCGCCTCCCCCGCGAACGCAACGACGCCGATCCGGTCCGAGGTGCGCCCGCGGACGAAGGCGATCGCTTCGTGCTTGGCGACCTCGAGCCGGTTGGAGGGCGCGAAGTCCTCGGCCAGCATGCTGCTCGAGACATCGATCGCGATCACGATCGCGATGCCTTCCTTCTTAAGCTCGAGGCGGTCGCCACCAAGACGCGGCCCGGCCGCCGCGACGATCCAGCTGGCGATCGTGAGCGAGCGGAGGAACACCGGCAGGCGCACCCACCACCCCGGCCGCGCCGCGCGGGCGGGGATGCTGACGTCGCTATAGGACGCGGCCGGCGTGCCTCGGCGCCGGCGCCACCACCAGAACGGGAGCACCAGCAACAGCAGCAGCAACCAGGGCCGGGCCAGCGTCATTCGGGCCCCGCCCCGAGCCGCGGCCCCAGCTCGCCGGCCCAGCGATTCATCCCCAGCGCGTCGACGTCGGGGCCGTACGCGAAGCGCGCCTCGTCCAGCGCTCGCAGCAGATCCGCGAGCTCGGCCAGCGGCCAGCCCGGCCGCGCCTCGGCGACCACGGCGAGGCAGGCTTCGGTATCCAGGTCCGTCCCTGCCGCCGGCACGCGAGCGGCGATGAGCCCGCGCAGATGCTCGACCGTCGCGCCCACGACGGCGCGAGGCTCGCCCGCTTCGGCCCAGCGGATCACCGGCAGGTCGGCTGGTGCTACCGGCCCAATCGGAGCCGCGGCCGTCACCCTGCCCCGCCGGCGCCAGAGAAGGTGGGCCGGGAGGAGCAGCAGCGCCGCGAGTGCCCAGAGCGCCAGGAGGGGCTCCAGGGTCCGCTCATGCGTCGCGATTGTCGGCGTCGCGGCCTGTGGCTTGAGGGAATCGTGCGGTCCACCGGGGAGAACGCTGGCCGCCGCGAGGGTTACCATCACCGGCGGGAGCGAGTCGAGCTGACCGTCGGCGCCCACGATCAGCGGACCGGGCACCTGCACCGCGTGCTGGCCCGGGGTCCAGACCGCCACCGGGTACGCGACTTCTACCGAGTCGCCGCGCAGGGTGATCCGCGCTCTCCCCAGCACCTCGACCTCGTCGGGAGGCGTCCACTCAGCCGCGCGGATCGCGCGCCCGGGCGGCGGGACCACCGTGCGCCGCACCCAGATCGTGTCGCCGACGGTCGGCAAGCCGACCTGGAGCAGGATCAGGCAACCGATCACCGTCGCCCTACCCGGCGCGCTCGCACGGCGAAATGACGGCGCAGTGGCAGCTTGTAGTCCACACCGGTCGTCAGCTCGAGGTGATCCGTGCCCGTCGCCGTGAGGGCGCGCGCGCGCTCCTCCCGCCGTCGCTCCGCCAGACGCTCGACCCGCTCACGGACCCGGCGGTTGCCGGTGTCGACCAGCACCCGGCGCCCCGTCTCCGCGTCGGCCAGCTCGATCAGTCCCGCGTCGGGCATCGCCTGCTCCCGGCGGTCGTCCACCGTGATCGCGACAACCTCGTGCCGGGAGGCGAGCCGTCGCAACGGCCGCTCCCAGTCGTCCGCGAGAAAATCGGAGAGGATGACGACGATGGCCCGGTGACGCAGGAGCCGCCCGGTGTAGGTGAGACTCGCGGCGAGGTTGGTGGCTCGGCCCCGCGGCTCGAAGGCCACGAGATCGCGAATCACCCGGAGCGCATGTCGGCGGCCCTTCCGCGGCGGCACCACATGCTCCACCTGATCGGTGAAGAACAGGGCCCCGACCCGGTCGTTCTGGAACGCCGCCGCGAGCGCCAGCACGGCCGCGATCTCTACCGCGAGGCCGCTCTTCGTGACCGGATCGCCGAAGCGGGTGGAGCCCGACTGATCCACGACGAGAAAGAGCGTGAGCTCCCGCTCCTCGGTGAACGTCTTCACGAAAGGCGTGCCGAGGCGGGCGGACACGTTCCAATCGATGGAGCGGAAGTCGTCCCCGATCTCGTACTGGCGCACTTCCGCGAACTCCATCCCCTGGCCGCGGAAGACCGACCGGTACTCGCCGGCGAAAATCGAGCCGACCAGCCCGCGGGTGCGGAGCTCGATGGACTTAACCTGCTTCAGGATGGCGGGAGAGATGGACATAGGTCAGAGGTGAACGGTAAAGGGTGAACGGTGAACGGGGGTCCCGATGATACCGCGAGCTGCCCGTCTACCGTTTACCGTTTACCGCAGTTCACGGCATCCCCACGGCGCCGATGACCTTGGCCACGACGTCGTCGCTCGTGAGATCCTCGGCCTCGGCTTCGAAGGTGAGCACGATGCGATGGCGGAGGACGTCGGTGGCGAGCGCGCGGACGTCCTCGGGCACGACATAGGCCCTGCCGCGCAGGAAGGCGTGCGCGCGGGCCGCCTGCGCCAGAGCGATGGACGCGCGCGGAGAGCCGCCGAAGGCGACCAGCGGCTTCAGGTCATGCAGGCCGACGCTGCCGGGATCGCGGGTGGCGCGCACGAGGTCCACGATGTAGTCCACCACCTTCTGATCCATGTAGAGATCGGCAATGGCCGAGCGCGCCGCGAGAATGGTGGCCGGCTCGAGCACCCGGTCGACCGGAATCTCTCGGCCACTGCTCATGCGCATCAGCACTTCTTTCTCCTCGTCCCGATTCGGATAGCCCACGTGCACCTTGAGCATGAACCGATCGAGCTGCGCCTCCGGGAGCGGGTACGTTCCCTCGCTTTCGATGGGATTCTGGGTGGCGAGGACGAGAAAAGGCTCCTCCAGCGGGTACGTCGTCCCGCCAATCGTCACCTGCTTCTCCTGCATCGCCTCCAGCAGCGCGGACTGGACCTTGGCCGGCGCCCGATTCACCTCGTCGGCCAGGATGATGTTGGCGAACAGCGGCCCCTTCCTGACGTTGAAGTCCTGGGTCTTCTGATTGTAGACCATCGTCCCGATCAGATCGGCCGGCAGCAGGTCGGGCGTGAACTGGATGCGCGAGAACGAGGCGTGGATGATCTGCGCCAGCGTCTTGACCGCCAGCGTCTTGGCGAGGCCGGGAACGCCCTCGAGCAGGATGTGACCGCCGGTCAGCAGGCCGACCAGAAGCCGCTCCACCATCACGTCCTGCCCTACCAGTCGGCGGGCAACTTCCTTCACGACCCGCTGCACCGGCGCGGGATCGACGGTCGCCGCGGAAGGGGCGGAGGGACGGGGCGTAGTGGTCAATTCGATCTCCGGCTAACGGCCAAGGGCTAACGGCTAACGGCTAACGCTATCGCCTTCTCCAACCCCGCGACTTCCTTCTCACTCAACACCCGCCACTCGCCCGGCGCCAGATCGCCCAGCCGCACGGATCCATAAGATGTACGCGCGAGCCGCTCGACTTTGAGCCCCATGGCCTCACACCACCGGCGGACGATGCGGTTCCGCCCCTCCGTGAGCGTCACGTCCAGGATGCTCCGGCCCTCGTGTCCCGGACGAATCCGGACCTCCGAGGTGACGACCGGCCGGCCGTCGACCAGCACGCGTTGCTTCACCGCCGCCGCGATCTCCGCGGTCGAGCGCCCGTGAACCAGCGCCGTATAGTGCCGGGGGATCCGGTAGCGCGGGTGGGTGAGGCGATGCACCGCCTCGCCGTCGTTGGTGAGCAGCAGCAAGCCGGTCGTCATCACGTCCAGGCGGCCGACGTAGGTGAGACCGGCGGGATCGCGAATGAAGTCGAACACGGTGCGCCGGCCGGCCTCGTCGTCCGCGGTGGTCACCACGCCCAGCGGCTTGTGGAACGCCAGCCACCGGCGTTCCTGCGCGCGCACGCGCCGGCCGTTCACCGTGATCTTCTGCCGCTCGGGATCCACCTTGCTCCCCAGCTCGGCGACCTGACCGTCGACCCGGACCCGCCCTTCCTCGATCAACCGCTCCGCGGCCCGCCGCGACGCCACGCCGGCCTGCGCCAGGGCGCGCTGGAGCCGCATCTCGCTCACGATTCCGCGGGCACGTAGGCCTCGGCATCGTCCGGACCCTGGGCTTCCGGGCGGTGCGGCTGGAGGGCCACCGTCAGCTCCTCCGCCTTGGGGAGATCGGTGAGATCGCGCATGCCGAGCAGCTCGAGAAAGAGCGGCGCCGTCCCGTACAGGAGCGGGCGGCCGAGCGCCTCGCTCCGACCGACCACCTCGATCAGTCCCCGCTCCTGGAGCGACCGGAGCACGCCGCCCGCCGAAACCCCGCGGATCTCCTCGATCTCCGCCCGCCCCACCGGCTGGCGATAGGCGATGACCGCAAGCGTCTCCAGCGCCGCCGGCGTCAATCGGGTGCCGCGTACGGAGAACTGGGCGCGCTCAATGGCGGCGGCGTGGACCGGACGCGTCAGGATCTGGTATCCGCCCGCGAGCTCCACCAGCTCCACACCGTGTTGGTCGAAGTCGTAGTGCTCCCGAAGCTCTTCCAGCGCCGCCCGGACGTCGGCGAGCGCCGCGTCGGGGTCGAGCGTAGCCAGCTCCTCCACCGTCAGCGGGCGCGCGGCGGAGAAGAGCGCGGCTTCACAGAGTTGGGCGAGAGGATTCACGGGCGATCACCATCGGCGCGAAGGGCGCCGGTTGCCGGAGGACGAGCGAGCCCCGTCGCGCAAGCTCGAGCAGGGCGAGAAGGACGGACAGGAGATCGGCGATGGCGGGCGTCGGACCGAGCGCGTCGAGCCACCCGATCTCGTCCCGCACGTCCAGGAGGGCTTCGATCCGCCGCATGGCGCCCTCCACGTCGAGCGGCCGCGCCACCACCCGGTGCAGCACGGGCACCGGAATGGCCGCGATGACGCGCTCGACTGCCTGCAACAGCTCGAGGAGGTCGAGCGTCAGCGGCAGCGGGGGCTGCTCCGGCGGCGCCGGCAGGTACCCGCGAGCCAGTCGCTCCGACCGCCGCTCGGCCGCGCTCCCCAGCCACCGGGCGATTTCGCGGATCTGCTGGTACTCGAGCAGCCGGCGCACCAGCTCCGCCCGTGGATCCTCCCAGCCCTCGTCGTCGAGGTTCCGCGGGAGCAGCATCTGCACCTTGAGCCGCACCAGCCGGCTGGCCATTTCCAGGTAGTCGGCGGCCTGGTTGAGACCCAGCTCGTGGATGGCCTGGAGGAATTGGTCGCAGATGCGCGCGATCGGGATGTCCGCGATCTCGATCTGCTCTTCCCGGAGCAGATGGAGCAGCAGGTCGAGCGGCCCGGCGAACGCGTCCAGCTGGACGACGAAGGCCGGTTCAGCGCCGAGGGCGGCCGTGGGCGGCGCGACGTCGCGCACGGTCATCCGTTGAAGATGTTCCATCCGTCGCCCACGGCGTACGGCAGGATGAGGTGCTGGAGCAGGCCCATGCCGAAGTAGGCGGGCCCGAGCAGCCAGTTGAACACCGACGGGGCGAGCAGCATGATCGCGAGCAGCGGGATCATTCCGAAACGCTGGATCGACCGGTAACGGGCCCCG
>DATBQV010000225.1:0-8137 GCA_036560625.1 Gemmatimonadales bacterium | reverse complement strand
ACCGCGCCGGAGAGGCGGGCGCGGGCATTCGCGATCGAGATGAAGACGGTGTCCTCCTGCTTGGTGATGCCCTTGACCGTCTCCACCAGGTTGGGAATGAGATCCGCCCGGCGCTGGAGCTGGGTCTCGATCTGACCCCGGGCCTGGTTCACCCGTTCGTCCATGGATTGCATCGTGTTGTAGCCGCACCCCGCCGTGAGGAGCAGTGCGACGCCGAGGAGCGTCGCAGGGGACAGCCTGAACCGCTTCATGAGTGCTGATCTCCCAGCTGGAGTTGGTCAGTGAACCGCGCCGTGCGATCCACGGCATCGAGATACCCCTCGAAGTCCCGCCCGCCAAGCGATGCCCCGCGCGACACCCGGCATGCGAGCACACGCAGCACGGGGGCGGGGTCGAACCCCACGAGCGCGCCGGCGTTGTCGATCACGGCGCGCGGGTCGGCCGGCGCCGGGCGGTTGACGAGGATCAACAGGCAGCGCAGGAACACGACGATGGCCGGGATCGTCGTGCCCGCCCAGTCACCCAGCTTCTTCTCGCCGTGGGTGAGGTAGCGCTGGCGGAGGCGGAGCAGCTTGCCGCGGAACTCCTTCTCCAGGGCGCGCCGCAGATCCGCGGGATCGGCCCGGACCTGCGAGACGAGGTCGGGACCGCGGAGGACCTGATGGGCAGCACGCAGATCGCAGATCTCGATCGGGAAGACGTCGGAGCCGTGCAGCCACTCGTCTCGGCTCAGCACAAGCGGCAGCACCGGCATCGCCCGGCGCCAGCGCGAAAACCCGGGCGCCAGACGCGCAAGCGACGCAGGATCGGCGCGCTCGACGATCAGCATGAGGTTCACGTCCGAGTGCCCCGGAACATAGTCGCCGCGCGCGGCGGAGCCGAAGAGAATCGCCGTGTACGTGGCGCCGAGTATGGCGTCCACCTCGACCAAAAACGGATCCACCAGGCGCCGGACCGCGTAGAGCATCAGAACCGTCCCCCCGAGCCGCCCCCACTGAAGCCACCGCCACCGCCGAACCCGCCGAAGCCACCGCCACCGCCTCCGCCCCACCCGCCGCCGCCACCCCATCCGCCGCCGATCCACGGACCGCCACCCCAATATATGCGGCCCCTTCCGCCTCGGATGGCACGCTGAATCAGCCCCGTGACGATGAAGAACCCGAGAAAGAGAACCAGCGGAAGCCAGTTGGGCAGCGTCACGTCGTCGACGGCGTGGGGCACGCGATAGGCGGTGAGCGTCGAGTCGCTCACGCCGAAGCCCTCGGCGATCACGCTGGTGAGTGCGCGCACGCCGGCGAGGATGGCGGCATCGTAGTGCTCGTCGGACAGGAGCGGCCCCATGATCTCGCGCCGGATGCGACCGGCCGTGGCATCGGTGACGATGCCCTCGAGCCCCTGGCCAACCTCGATCCGCAGGTGGCCGGTGTTGGGCACGCCGTTCTGGCGGGGCACCAGGAGGAGCACCAGGCCCGCGTTGCGTCGGGCCTCACCGATGGCGGCTCGGGATCCGACGCCCCAGGCCCGCCCGATCGCGAGCGCCACTTCGGCCTCGTCCCGGTCGCCAATGGTGGGGAGAGTGACGACGGCTACCTCGGCGCCGGTGGCGTCGCGGAGCCGCGTCAGCAGCGACTCGATCGTCGATCGGGTGGACGCGTCCATGATGCCGGCCACGTCGGTGACGAAGCCGGCCGGGTGCGCCGGGAACAGCCGGGTGACGGCATCCTGCTGCGCGACCAGCGTGGTCGCGGCGGCGAGTTGAAGCGCCATCCCGGCGGCGATAGCTTTGAGCGGTGTCACGTTCCTGGCTGCTCCTCATCCTGGCCGTCGCCGCCTGCGAGCAGCGGCCGAGGGACGTTGCCGTCCGCGTCTCGATCCCCGGGCCCGACTCGATCGCCGCGCCGGTCGCGGGCATCGGCCTGGTGGCCCTCCCCTACGATCGTGACAGCGTGCTCCACGCGCTGGAGGCCAGGGCGCGCTCGCCTCGCCCCGCTACCACCCAGCTCGACACCCTCTTCCAGCAGTTCCGCGGGCCGTTCGCCGAGTACGCGAGCGCCAGCTTCGCGGCCGACAAGCTCCGCAGCGACCTGGCCGCCCTCAAACACCACCTCGACTCCCTCCCGCGCAACGCGCCCGAGTACCGCGATCTCTACGCGCGATTCGGCCAGCAGAGTGCCGCGCTCACCGCCGCCGAGAAGCGCGAGACCACCGCGCGGATCGCGCTCGCGGACGCGCGCACCAAGTTCGTCGCCCGCAGCGACAGCCTCCGCACCCGGATCAGAATGTGGGAAGATAGCACCTACCAGGGGTACGACAGCATCGTGCGTGGGCTCGCGAATGCGCGCAGACGCTCGCCCGTCGCCGATACGACCGGGCTGGACGGCTGGGCGCACCTCCAACTGGAAGGTGGTCCGTGGTGGATCTACGCGCGCTCGTGGGACGCGACCGATCCGA
The DNA here is from genome assembly GCA_036560625.1 of Gemmatimonadales bacterium. Classification (GTDB taxonomy): domain Bacteria; phylum Gemmatimonadota; class Gemmatimonadetes; order Gemmatimonadales; family GWC2-71-9; genus DASQPE01. The sequence continues at coordinate 5,686 of DATBQV010000225.1, read as the reverse complement.
ATGCCGAGTGGTACTGGAACGTGCCGGTGAGCGGCGACACGATTCAGCTGACGCCGGCCGCCGGTGCTCGGCGCCCCAAGTATTGAGGCCCCTGATGACGATCACGACTCGACCGCTCCGGGGTCTCGCCCTGGCAGCTCTGCTCAGTCTTGCGCCGGCCGGGGTGGTGCTCGCGCAGGCCACCGCGCAGAGCACCAGTCAGGACGCCGCCCGGAAGAACACTCTGGGCGAGCGCTCGTTGGGCTTGGCGACGGCGCCGGTCACGGTCTACGAGATGTCGGACTTCCAGTGCCCCTACTGCCGCCGCCACGCGATGGACGTCTTTCCCCTGCTGGATCAGACGTACGTCAAGACCGGCAAGGTGCGCTGGGTCTTCATCAACTTCCCGCTCACGTCGATCCACCCGAACGCGGCCGCCGCCGCGGAGCTGGCCGTCTGCGCAGCCCGGCTGGGCAAGTTCTGGCCGCTGCACGACCTGCTCTTCAAGTATCAGGACACGTGGGCTCCGCTCAAGGAGGCGGGGCCGTTCTTGCTTTCGCTGGCCGACTCCGCGTCGGTCCCGCATCAGGCGATCGAGGAGTGCCTCACGACCGGCGCGGCCAGGCCCGAGATCGAGGCCGACGTGGACGGCGCCCGGCGCTCGGGGGCGCAGAGCACGCCGACGTTCTATATCGAGGGGGGATTGCTGGTGGGCGCGCAGCCACCGGAAGTGTGGAAGGAGATACTGGATTCGATTTACGCCGCGAAGACGAGTAAGAAGTGAGAAGTGAGAAGTGAGAGGTGAGAAGGACAACAACACTTCTCACTACTCACTACTCACTTCTCACCGTCATATCGTCACGAGCACATCGTACAACGCATGCGTCCACGCGGTGATTCCGAACCCGCGCGTGAGGTAGAGTCCGCTGAACAGCACGCCCGCGATCACCCTGAACGTGAAGGACGGAAGCGCCAGACGGTCGCCGTAGGGACCGATGTAGTGGAAGGCCGAAAAGATGAGCGCGCCCACGGTCGTCGCGAACACGCCGGCCCAGACCTCCCGCCAGCCGAACACCCGCCGCGCCAGCCACGCCAGCAGGCCCACGATCAGGACCCGGAAGAGCAGCTCCTCGTAGATACCGGCGCCCAGGGAAATCATCAACTGAGTCGGCAGGTCGAGCCGGGGCTCGACGCCGATTGTCAACCGCACGAGCCCCTGGAGCAAGAGGCCGGTGAGGCCGCCGGCGACGGCGCCGAAGAGCGCCGCGTAGAGCACCGACTCGCCCGCCATCGCGAGAAAGATCGTGAGGCGCGGGCGGCCGGCAGCGCGATCCCGCAGGATCAGCGCTACCCCGGTCCCGATGAGCAAGACGCCGAAGACGATCAGCCCGCTCCGCCCGCCCAGCCAGACGAACGCGCTCTTGAGCAGCACGTCGGCGCCGTTCCGGACGCCCGTCAGCGCGTCGTGCGACAGCGCAAAGGCCAGGGCCTCGTAGACGAGCAGCAGCGGCAGCGCGAACAGCAGGCTGTAGCGGGGGGACTTCGAGAGCCGCCAGTAGTCGGACATCGGTGAACGGTAAACGGTGAACGGGGAAACGGTGAACGGTGAACGGTGGGCCGGTCAGGGAGTGCCGACGAGCTGCGCGAACTTGGCCAGATCGATGTTCCCGCCGCTCACCACGCAGGCGATTTTCCCGCTCCCACACTTGCCGCTCAGCGCGGCCGCGACGGCACACGCGCCCGCCCCTTCGCTCACGACGTGATTGCGCTCCGCCGCCGTGCGCATCGCGCGCCGGACCTCGTCGAGCGAGCACACGATCGACCCCGCCAGCAGATGCTCCGCCAGCGCCCACATCCGGGGGAATACCGACTTGCCACCGCAGCCGTCCACCCAGCTCGCGGTCCACGCCGGAAACGTCTCGGCCCGGCCCGCGGCGAACGAGCGCGCCAGCGGGGCCGCCGTTTCCGGCTCGGCCGCGAACACCTTGACCGCCGGCCGCCGGAGCCGCATGGCGGACGCGATCCCGCAGGAAAGTCCGCCGCCACCGAACGCGGCAACAACCGCGCTCACGTCCGGGAGGTCCTCCAGAATCTCGAGTCCGACCGATGCGTTGCCCGCGATGAACTCGTCATCCTCGAACGGGTGGACGAATGCGCCGTCCATGCCCGGGTATCTCCGCTCCGCCAGCGCCTTCCAGCACTCGTCGAACGAAGCGGTCACGATTTCGGCGCCGAGGCGGCGGACGGCCTCCAGCTTGGTGGCTGGCGCGGTATCCATGACGAGGACTCTGCATGTCGTGCCGGCCTTCCGCGCGGCCAGGGCGACGCCCTGGGCCGCGTTGCCGGCACTGACCGTCCAGACGCCGTGGCGCCGCTGGTCGGGCGAGAGGAGCCGTACGGCGTTGTACGCGCCCCGGATCTTGAACGACCCGATGGGCTGAAGGCTCTCCAGCTTGAGATAGATCTCCGCCGGCCCGTCGCAATTGAAGCGGACGAGCGGCGTCCGAATGGCGGCCTCGTGCACATGACGATACGCGTCCTCGATGAGCGCCTGTGGGATGGTGCGGCCCATGAAAAAGGGGGCCGGTTAGGCCCCCTCCGTCGCCGTTAGGTGTTGATCCCTTGTGAACTCGGCGCAACACCTACTGTCATCGCGACTCGACAATGGATCACCTCCTTCCACAAGGTGGCACATAACTGCGGACCTCCAACACTAAATAGCCTCCCCCGCGGCGACAAGACCGCGGAGGAGGCCATGGGGCCGGATTACTTTGGCGGTGCCGGCTGAGCGGGGGCCGCCTGGGTCGGCGCCGTCTGCGTGACTACGCCCTCGAAAACGACCGAGCGCGGCGCCAGCACCCCGGCCGTGAGCAGCGTCACGAGGAAGTCGCCGAAGCTGACGCGCGTCTTGATCGTGAGGTCGGCCACGCCCTTGCCGCCGGCGAGCTGCGTCGCGAGCGATTTCTCCAGCGAAGGCGACTTGACGCGCAGCATGCCCCAGAACGCCCAGATGGCGTGGGTGCCGACCCGGAAGCGATCGCCCTCGGCCGGCTGGTTGACCGGCGACCCCATGGTCACGGGCACGCCAAGGCTGGTCGCGTCGAAGTTGAGGCTGCAACCCTCGAGTGTGGCGACCAGGGCGAGAGCGAGCATCGCGCGCCGACGCGGTGCGCTCAAAGCCCCGGGATCCTGAGCCCGTAGTGCGCGCCGACCGCGAAGATGCCGGGGTCGCTGCCGGTCACGAACACCCGGTCGTAAGAGGCCTGGAAGCCGAGCCCGCTGAGGAGGTTCAACTCGACGCCGGTGCTGAAACCGAAGTTGGAGTCCCAGCCGGCCGGGGACGGCGCGTGCGTCAGGTCGATCCGTGGCGCGATCCACGGCTTGATCGCGAGCGCTGGGTTGGGAATCGTGATCGCGAATCCCACGCCGATCGGCAAGTGCCAGAAGCCGGCGCCGTTGGAGCTGGCGTAGGCGAGGCCGCTCTGAAAGGTGGCGGAGAATGGGATCAGCGGACCGCCGAGCAGCTTGTAGTTGAAGCTGCCACCGATGGACGTCAGCGTGTTGTCCGGCCCGCTCGGATTGAAGGACGCGATGGTCGCAGTGATGCCGATCCTGCTGATGCCGAGTCGACCGCTGGCGGCGAAGGTGGTGCCGTCACCCGCCGCGCCGTTCGGGAAGGCCACATCGGCGTACAGGCCGAGCCCCGTGGGAATGCCGCTGTTGTTGACCGGGAGCCCAAAGGCCTGTGCCGACACGCGGTGGACCGCGCACAGGCTCACGGCGAGCGCCGCGGCGATCGCGAAGTTGGTAGGTCTCATCTGTTCCTCTCTGGAGTCGGCGACAAGCTTAGTCGCCCGTCGCGCGGGAAGTCAACACAAGACGGCGCCCGGCCCCATCGGGGGGAGCCGGGCGCCGGGTGTTCCAGCAGGCGACGGATCAGCGGACGAAGGCGACCCCGAGCGACAGGCCTTCGATGTCCCCCACTCCGGCACTTACGCGGAAATCCACCGTGTTGCTGAACCGGATGTCGACCCCGAAACCGAGGGCGAAGTCGAGATTGCTGTTGCCGCTGGAGAGCGCGGGGACGACCACCGGCTGCACGTAGGGCACGAAGCTTGTCTTCGAGCCCTCGAGCAGGAACCGGCGCCCGAGGGACAGTCCGACCGGAATGTAGACCACGTCCGGGCCCGAGCCCGCGTTGAGGCCCAGGCCGAGCGTGAGCGCGCCGTCGAGCGGAAACCGGTCGCTCGCGTTGAGCACCCGGGTGCGGAAGTCCGCGCCGAGCAGTACCCGCGTATCTCCATTCGGGACGTTCTCGAAGCCGCCCCGGATGCCGAGGTCATACGAGCCGTGGCCGTAGCTGTAGAACCCCTCGAGCGCGAAGTCGGGGGCTCCACTCGGAAACGAGATGTTGCCGCCGAACTCGTACGAATTGAAGGCCCGGTACGGGGCCTTGAAGACCGGCGTGCCGGTCTCCTGCGCGACCGCTCCCGTCGCCATGACCGCGAGCATCAACGCGACGACCACTCCGATGCCGGCTTGCCTCATGCGCTGCTCCCTTGCACGCGTTCCGCCACCACCCGCACCCGATCGTTGACCACCTGGAGAAATCCGCCCTGCACTTTGAACTCGCTGACCACGTCCGCCCGCCGTACCCGGAGGCGGCCCCGGCCGAGCAGCGTCATGAACGGCGCATGGCCGGGGAGAATGCCGACCTCGCCGTCGAACGCGGGCGCCGTAACCGCGTCCGCGTCGCCGTCGAACATAGCCGCGTCGGGCGAGATGACCGTGACGTGCATCACGAGCTCGCGAGCTTCTTGGCCTTCTCCACCGCTTCCTCGATGCCGCCCACCATGTAGAACGCCTGCTCCGGCAGCTGGTCCAGCTCGCCGGAGAGCACCCGCTCGAAGCTCGCGACGGTGTCCTCGAGCTTTACGTACTTGCCGGGGAACCCGGTGAACTGCTCCGCGACGTGGAACGGCTGCGAGAGGAAGCGCTGGATCCGGCGCGCCCGGGCCACGATGAGCTTGTCGTCTTCCGACAGCTCGTCCATGCCCAGGATCGCGATGATGTCCTGCAGCGCCTTGTAGCGCTGGAGGGTGCGCTGGACGCCGATGGCCACGTTGTAGTGTCGCTCGCCGACGAACTGCGGCGCCAGGATGCGGCTCGAGCTGTCGAGCGGGTCCACCGCGGGATAGATGCCCAGCTCGGAGATGGCGCGCGAGAGCACGACGGTGGCGTCGAGATGCGCGAACGCCGTCGCGGGTGCCGGGTCGGTGAGGTCGTCGGCGGGCACGTAGATCGCCTGCACCGACGTGATGGAGCCCTTGTTGGTGGAGGTAATCCGTTCCTGGAGATCGCCCATCTCGGTCGCCAGCGTCGGCTGGTAGCCCACCGCGCTCGGCATGCGCCCGAGCAGCGCCGAGACCTCGGAGCCCGCCTGCGTGAAGCGGAAGATGTTGTCGATGAACAGGAGCACGTCCTGGTTCTCGACGTCGCGGAAGTACTCGGCCATCGTGAGCCCCGTCAGCCCGACGCGCAGACGCGCGCCCGGCGGCTCGTTCATCTGCCCGAACACGAGCATCGTCTTGTCGAGCACGCCCGACTCCTTCATCTCCAGCCACAGGTCGTTCCCCTCGCGTGAGCGCTCGCCGACGCCACAGAACGCCGACAGCCCCTCGTGCTCCTCGGCGAGGTTGCGGATCAG
>DATBQV010000224.1:0-3900 GCA_036560625.1 Gemmatimonadales bacterium | reverse complement strand
CGCGGTCGAGCTGGTGCGGGGAGATCCCAAGTGAGCGCCGTCGCCGCCCTGGGCAAGGACCTGACCGGTCTCGAGTACCTGACGCCGGACCAGATCCGCCTGATCCTCGACACCGCGGAGCCCTTCAAAGAGGTGAGTGAGCGGCCGATCAAGAAGGTCCCGGCGCTCCGGGGCAAGACGATCGTCAACCTCTTCTTCGAGGCGTCCACCCGCACCCGCATTTCGTTCGAGTTCGCCGAGAAGCGCCTCTCCGCCGACACGGTGAACGTGGCGGCGCAGGGGTCGTCGGTCTCCAAGGGCGAGACCCTGGTGGACACGGCGAAAAATCTCGAGGCCATGCGGATCGACATGGTGGTCATCCGCCACGGTGCGTCGGGGGCGGCGCAGTTCCTCGGTCAGCGCATCCGGTCCAACGTCATCAACGCGGGCGACGGGAAGCACGAGCACCCGACCCAGGGGCTGCTCGATCTGCTCACCCTGCGCGACAAGTTCGGGAAGATCGCCGGGCTCAAGGTGGCGATCGTGGGCGACGTGCTGCACAGCCGGGTGGCGCGGAGCAACATCTGGGGCCTCACCAAGCTGGGGGCCGAAGTGGCGGTCTGTGGCCCGGCGAGCCTGCTTCCCCGCAACGTGCACGAGCTGGGCGTCACGATCCTCCCGCGAATCGAAGACGCCGTGCAATGGGCCGACGCGCTGAACGTGCTCCGGCTCCAACTCGAGCGGATGCAGGGGGGATTCATCCCCTCGCTCCGGGAATACAACCGGGTCTTCGGGGTCACCACCGAGCGCCTCGGGAAGGCGCCGAAGGATCTGGTGATCCTGCATCCCGGTCCGATGAATCGCGGCGTGGAGATCGACAGCGACGTGGCCGACGGGCCGCACAGCGTGATCCTCCCGCAAGTGACCAACGGTGTCGCGGTTCGCATGGCCGTTCTCTACCTGCTGGCGGGCGGCTCGCCCGACTGGGCCGGAGCGGCGGGGAAGGGAGAGGACCATTGAGCGGCATCCTGGTCCGGGGCGGACGGGTGATCGATCCGGCGAGAAAGCTGGACGAGCCGGCCGACGTCTACCTGCTCGATGGCAAGGTGGAGGCCGTCGGTCGGAACCTCGCGACGCCGGCCGGCGCGATGGTGGTGGACGCGAGCCGGCAGGTCGTGGCACCCGGGCTGATCGATGTCCACGTACATCTCCGGGAGCCGGGCCAGGAGGATCTCGAGACCGTCGCGACCGGCGCCATGGCAGCTGCGGCCGGAGGGTTCGCCGCGGTCTGTGCCATGCCCAACACCGACCCCGTATGCGACAACCAGGGCGTCGTCGGCTTCGTGAAGGCGCAGGCGCAACGCGCGGGCAAGGCGCGGGTCTATCCGATCGGCGCGGTGTCGCTGGGGCAGAAGGGGCAGCAGCTCGCCGAGTTCGGCGAGCTGGTAGGGGCGGGCGCCGTCGCCGTCAGCGATGACGGCAAGCCGGTCGCCTCCAGTCACCTGATGCGCACGGCGCTGGAGTACGCCCGAACGTTTGGCATCCCGGTCGCGGATCACTGCGAGGACCCGACACTGGCCGGCGGCGCGATGCACGAGGGGATCGTCTCGACCCGCCTCGGCCTCAAGGGCGTTCCATCCGCGGCGGAAGAGATCATGGTGGCGCGCGATCTCCTGCTGGCCGAGCTGACGGGCGGGCACATCCACCTCTGCCACATGTCCACCCGCGGCTCGGTGGACCTGATCCGGCGCGCCAAGGACCGGGGCGTGCGGGTCACCGCGGAAGCGTGCCCGCATCACTTTTCGCTCACGCACGAGGCATGCGAGGGTTACGACACGAACGCGAAGATGAGCCCGCCCCTGCGCGAGGCGGAGGACCGGGACGCGATCCGGCAGGGTCTCAAGGACGGGACGATCGACGTGATCGCGACGGATCACGCGCCGCACCACTACGACGCCAAAGAGCGGGAGTTCGACGACGCGCCGAACGGGATCATCGGCCTGGAGACGGCGCTGGGCCTCGCCATTACGGAGCTGGTCGTGACCCGGCTGCTGACGCTGCCGGAGCTGATCGCCCGGATGAGCACGGTCCCGGCCAGGATCTTCGGCCTTCCCGGAGGCACGCTGGCCCCTGGGTCTCCCGCCGACGTGACCGTGTTCGATCCCGCCGTCGAGTGGGTGGTGCGGCCGCAGGAATTCTTCTCCCGCAGCCGGAACACCCCATTCACGGGCCGGCGGCTGACCGGCCGAGCGAGTGTGACGATCGTGCGCGGCCAGGTCGTCTTCCAGCGACCTGACTGACCCCGCGAGACCGGCAATGCGCGCCCGCGACGCCGCCCGCGAGATCATCCGCTGCTGCCGGCGGTTGTGGGAGGCCGGGCTCATCGCCGGCGCGGACGGCAACGTCTCGGTGCGCCTTGGCCCGGATCGCCTGCTCGTCACGCCCCGCGGCCTCCACAAGGCCGAGCTGACCTCCCGCGACCTGGTCGAAGTCACCCTGGCCGGAACCCGCCGCCGTGGCTCCCGGCTGGCCACGACTGAATTAGATTTGCACTTGCGGGCCTATCGGCAGCGCGGAGACTGCGGCGCCGTGGTGCATGCCCATCCTCCGGTCGCCACCGCATTCGCGGTGGCCGGCGAGCCGATGCCGGCCGACGTGCTTCCCGAGTTGATCCTCTACCTGGGCCAGGTGCCCGTGGCGCCGTATGCCACGACCGGCACGCGGGCGCTCGGAGACATTGTCGAGCCGCTGCTCGCGAAACACGTCGCGGTCCTCCTGGCCAATCACGGCGCGGTCACCTGGGGTCCCGATCTCGCGACGGCCCGTATCCGGATGGAGAGCCTGGAGCACTCGGCGAGGATCCTGCTCGCCGCGCGGCTCCTCGGCCGCACGAACCGACTGAGTCCCGATCAGATCGACGCCCTCGATCGCTTGAGAGGAAAGCCCCGCGATGGCTGACGACGCGTCCCCCGGCGGCGCCCCGATCGAAGCCCTGCTTCATGAACGCGCGCGCTTCCAGCAGTGGCTTGCCAAGCTCGACTCCGCGGCCGGCAGCGCGCCGCCGGCCGTCCGCGCCAAGGTGCGGGCCGATTACCAGGGCAGGCTTCACGCCGTCATCGAAGAGTTGAAGTCTCACGCGGAGACGATTCGGTCGGCGCTGGATCAGCACCGGGAGTCGCAGGGCGAGCTCGAGGGGCGGCGAACCGAGGCGGAGGAGTCGCTCGCGGAGGCCGAGGTCCGGCACGTCGTCGGCGAGTACGCGGACAACGATTGGGAGCGCCTGCGCGACCAGACCAGCCACACGATCGAGTCGCTCAAGGCGGAGTTGGAGAAGATCGGCAAGGAAATCGATCGGTTGGTCGAGGTACAGGGCTTCATCGCGGAGCCCGCTCAGCCCGAGCCCACCCCGGAGCCGGAGGTCGAGCCCGAAGCCGAGCCCGAGCCGGTGCCGATCGCGGAGCTCGAGCCAGCCCCGGCGCGGCCGGCGCCCGCGATCGAGATGCTCCCAGATCCAACGCCCGACTTCGCCGCTGCAGCCGGTTCGCCTCAGAGTCTCGATCAGGTTCCCGATCTTGCCGTCGCCCCAGTCGCGCCTCGGTTCGTCCCGAAGCCCGCCGCCGAGCCGGCGCGGGGACGCCCCCCGGTCGCGGCGCCCGCCGCCTCAGGGCCGAAGGTGGTGCACGGCGACGAGCTGGCGTTTCTCAAGTCGGTTGCCGGAGACGACCGGAAGCCCGCGCCTCGGCGCAGCGGCGAGACCGCGCGTCCCGACATGCCGGCGGAGCCGGTGGCGACGACCGCGGCACCTCAGCCCTCGGCCAAGCCGGGGCAGGCCTCACAGGCGAAGACGCTCAAGTGTGGGGAGTGCGGAACGCTGAATCGGCCGACGGAGTGGTATTGCGAGCGGTGCGGGGCGGAGCTGGC
>DATBQV010000223.1:0-8590 GCA_036560625.1 Gemmatimonadales bacterium | reverse complement strand
ACGCCCCGGGGGTTGAGCACGAGCTGCAGCGGATCGCTCCGCTTCCCCCTGCCCTGCGCCTGGTACGCCAGAATCGGGTCGCTCGTCGTCCCGGCCTCGAACCGCGGCACCTCGTAGTCGCCCTCGGCGCGCGACTCCGCGCCGGAGTTGACGTCGCGCACGCTGACCACCACATGCTGTTTGCCCGGCAACAGCCGGAAATTCTGCTGGAAGAGGACGCTCTCGTCGGTGCGGCCCGTCTCGGGTTGCGTCGCGACGCGGACGGTCTCTTCGCGCCCGACCTGAAGCGGCGTACCGGTGTCGGGGCTCAACGTGATGTCGACCCGATAGTGTGCCGTGTAGCCAACGGCTTCGCGCTGGAAGTTGAGGGAGCGGTTGTCCAGGGAGAGGCCGAGCAGGACGAGCGCGGTGTCGCCCGTGCCGGCCGCAAAGGCGAGCGTCCCGACAAATGGAAGCGGGTCGGCGGCCGCGAGGCGTCCGACGCCCCGGTAGATGGTCGTCGTCGACGCAGCGGCCGGCACGTCGTCGGGCACGGGGGCGGGTGTTCGGGCACCATGCCCCCGCCCCGCTCCGCCTCCGCATCCCACCGCGGCGCCCACAGCCAGGAGCCCCAGCATCAGGCGCCGCATGCGCGTCTCCCCGTTGATGACGAGCGACCGCGAGACCCGCGGTTCGCGAGCGAAGGTTAGCGGCGGCACGCGACGAGCGTCAAGCAGCGACACGGGCTCTATCTCCAGCGTTCGAGGGCGCTTGCTGGCGTTCCGGTGATCCGCTAGGTTGGCTCACGCGATGAGCGCTGAGAACCTCGTCGGTCGCACCGTGGCGGGCTACCGCCTCGTCAAGCACGTCGGCGAGGGGGGGACCGCGGGTGTCTACCGCGCGGAGCATCCGGACCGCGGCGTCGCCGCAGTGAAGGTCCTGATCCCCCGACTCGCCAAAGATCCGATCGCCATCAAGCGTTTCCTGCGCGAGGCGGAATTCGGCGGCCGCCTTGATCATCCCAACATCGTCCGCACGTACGACTACGGCGAAGCCGACGGGCTGCATTACCTCGCCCTCGAGTGGGCGGAAGGCGAGCCCCTCGGCAACTTCGTTACCCGGTCGGGACACCTGGCTCCCGCCGTGGCGGCGACGATCGTCGAGCAGCTGGGCGCGGCGCTCACGGTCTCGCACAGGGCAGGGATCATCCATCGCGATCTCAAGCCCGCCAACATCATGTATGACCCCGCGACGCAGCAGGTGAAGCTGCTGGACTTCGGCATCGCTCGCGACGCGGAAGGAAGCCCGGAGGAGCGACTGACCCGCGCCGGCTTCTTCGTCGGGACGCTCCAATACGTGGCCCCCGAGACCTTGAGCGGTGAGCTGGTGGGCGAGCAGGCGGACGTCTACAGCCTCGCCACGATCACGTACTTCCTGCTGACCGAGTGTCTGCCGTTTCCTGGCAAGAGCCCTAGGGAGTTGTTTCAGCAACTACTCTCCCAGGATCCCGTGCCCCTCAACCAGGCCATGCGCGGCCTCCGTTTCTCCCCCGCGGTGGAGACCGCTGTCATGAACGGCCTCCAGCGCGATCTCGCCAAGCGCAGTAAGTCGGTGGACGAATTTGCCCGGGGATTCTGCACGGCCGTGCGAGAGGAGAGTGGCTCCAGAGGCGGGTTCCTGGCCAATCTCTTCCGCAAGGGCCCACGGTGACCCGGCTCGAAGCCCTGCTGCTAGCCCGCTCGGTCCGCCACGGCGACTTTGTGCTCGCCTCCGGTCAACGCTCGTCCTTCTACATCGATTGCCGTCTTACCACCATGTCCGCCGAGGGGATGACTTTGATCGGCCGCGAGGGACTGCGGGCGATCCGGACGGCGGGATGGACGGCCTCGGCCGTCGGGGGCCTGACTCTGGGCGCCGACCCGGTCGCATACGCCATTGCCGCCGCAAGCTTCGGGGACGGACCGTCGATCGACGCGTTCACCGTCCGGAAGGAAGCCAAGCAGCATGGGACGCAACGACTTATCGAGGGTAATTTTGCGGCAGGGGCGGCGGTCGTCGTCGTCGAGGACGTGATCACGTCCGGCAGCTCGGCGCTCCGCGCCATCGAAGCCGTGACCGCCGAGGGGGGGGCCGTCGTGGGAGTGCTCGCGGTGGTCGATCGCGAGCAGGGGGGGCGTGACAAGGTCGAGGCCGCCGGATTCCCGGTTAGATCCCTCACGACCGCCACGGCGCTCGGTCTAAAGCGTTAGTGGTAGTTGCGTTCCCAACTCCCACTGGCGAGCGGATGAAACTCACGCCAGATCGCGGCGTAGGGAAGGACCATCCGTTCGACAAAGCGATCCAGGGCCAGCGGGAAGGGGAACCGGCTCCGGAACTCGGACGCCGTGATCCCCAACATCGCGCGGAGGTGGCGCCCAAAGCTCTGGGGTGACGAGTACTCCAGCCGATAGGCGACATCCGCCACGGACAGCCCGGTGACTTCGAAGAGCAGTGAGGCGTGGAGCAAGCGCACCGCGGCCAGGTAGTTCTTCGGCGAGGGCAAGCCGGATCGGACGAACCGGGACATGAGCGTGCTCGGGCGCACGAACAACCGCTCGGCGAGCCGGCGAACCGTGGGAGTTTCCGGGGCGAGGCGCACCAATGCCTCGATGAAAAGCCGTGCATCCGGTGGCGCATCCCGGATCGTGTCGAGAATCGGGCCCTGGATTCGCGCGACCGCCCGGGTCGCCGGCTGGCCGACCACCTGTCGCAAACGGGTCCACCCGATCGGCGAGGTGACGTCGACGACCTGTCGAACGCCGGTCGCGCCGAGTCGCAGCAGCATTTCGGTGGCGCCGGGGTCGTGATGCGAGAGCAGGGCGACGGTAGGAATGCCGGGGAAGTCGCGCACCAGGTGACCCAGGGCTTCGACCTGCTCCGGTGCGCAGCGGTGCACCGAGACGAGCACCGCGTCCACCGGCCGCTCTCGAACGACGCGCAGCGCGTCGGAAATCGAATCGCGGTGCACCACCGAGAAGCAGCCGTTCCCGGCGGCATCGACCCGGGATCGCTCCGCCGGCAACAGCACGGCCGCGACCGTCGGTGATGCCGGCAGGGCGGGGGAAGGGGCAGCGGGCAGAGCAAGCGGCGACATCGGACCTCCTGGAATGCGGGGCGCAAGGTAGTGGGAACGCCTCAATCCCGGTTCAACGCTCGTGGTCGCCGAGTCGACGCAACCCTTTGCCGCGAAACCGCATCCCATAGGTGTAGGTGTCCGGCCTGCCACCACCGTGAGGTGTCGTGAGCGAGCCCAGCTTCGACCTCTTCGGCGCGCTCCAGGATGCGCTCGGGCCGCAGTACCGGCTCGAGCGGGAGCTTGGTCGCGGGGGTATGGGGGTGGTCATTCAGGCCACCGATCTCACTCTCGACCGCCGAGTCGCGGTCAAAGTCGTCCACCCTGAGCTGGCCGCTCATCCGTCGATCGCGCAGCGCTTTCTCGCCGAAGCGCGCATGCTCGGCCGCATTCGCCACCCCAACATCGTCGCGGTCCATCATGCCGGCGCCGCCGGCCGGATCCTTTACTACGTGATGGACGAGGTCCCCGGCGAGAGTCTGCGCCAGCGGCTCAACCGCGAGGGGCCGCTGCCGCCCGACGAGGTGCAGGGCATCGTGGCCGACATCGCGGCAGCGCTTGGGGCGGCGAACAAAGCCGGATTCGTCCATCGCGACGTGAAACCGGAGAACGTTCTGCTGGACTCCGCCACCGGCCGCGCCTTGTTGGCCGATTTCGGGATCGCGCGCGCGTCGGGCGGCGGCATTACCGCGTCGACGACGGGAGGGCAGGGGATCGCGGTCGGCACGCCCACCTACATGAGCCCGGAGCAAGCGGCGGGCGAGCCGGTGGACGGACGGAGCGATCTCTACGGTCTCGGCGTTGTGGCCTACGAAGCCCTCGCGGGGCAGCCCCCGTTCCTCGGGCCCAACCGGGTGGTGGTCTCGAAGCACATTGCCGAGCGACCTGTTCCCATCGACCGGCTTCGCCCCGGAGTGCCTACGCACCTGGCGGCGGCAGTGATGCGCGCGCTCGAGAAAAATCCCGCCGATCGATGGCCGAACGGTGAAGCGATGCGCCAGGCGCTGGTGGCGCCCGCCGAGGGAGGTCCCGCTCGGAACCCCAGCCGCCGACGCGTGGCCGCGGGCGCAGTGGCCGCGCTTGCAGTGGTGGCCGCGCTGGGCCTCACCCGGCTCCGCTCCGAAGCCCCGCCCACCGGTGTCATCCCGCGCCACTCGATGCTGATCCTGCCCTTCGGCAACCTCCAGCACGATCGCCCGATGGATTGGATGCGGGACGGGGCGGTCAGCATGCTCGGGCTCAACTTGGCTCAGTGGAGCGATCTCACGGTTGTGGATCACGAGCGGGTGCACGACCTGCTGGCCCGCCACGGAATCCGGCCTGGGGACGAAATCGGCCTCGACCTCGCCCGACGCATGGCACGCGAGGCCGGCGTGTGGACCCTGGTGCTGGGCGAGTACAGTCGGGGTGGCGACTCGCTGCACCTGGCAGCGCGCGTGTTCGACGTGGCCAGCGGCAAGCGCGTGGATGTCGCACGAGCGGATGGACCCAGCGGACCCGACGTGCGGCCCCTCTTCGACGAGCTGGCTGCCCGGCTGCTCGATCTCTCCGGCGCGCCGACCGACATCCGCGCGAACCTGGCACGCGTGACGACATCGTCGCTGGAGGCGTTCCGGGCCTATCTGGCCGGAGTCGAGCACCTCAACCGCTGGAACCTCCCGGCCGCGGTGCGCGAGCTCGAGCAGGCCACCGCGCTGGACACGACGTTCAGCCTGGCGTACTACGAGCTGGCGCTGGCGCGAGGATGGATGGTCGGCACCGAGGATTCGACCGCCAGTGTGGCGTTGCGGCGCGCCACGCTGTTCATGGATCGCCTGCCACCGCACGATCGGGCGCTCATTAGTGCCTACCAGGCGTTCTACGGGGAGAACTACGCGGCCGCACAAGCCCAGTATCTCCAGCTCCTCGGCCGGGACAGCACGGACGCGGACGCCTGGTACGGGCTGGGTGAGGCCTGGTTCCACGACACGGCCGGGGGTGGGCGCGGCGCGACGCAATGGACCGAGAGCCTGCGCGCGTTCCACCGAGCGCTGGCGCTCGACCACGGCTATGCCATGGCGTACAGCCACATCATCTACCTGTTCAGCCTCGCGGCGAAGGAGCAGCCGTTCATCGCGCTGCTCCCGGGCGATTCTCTGATGCCGGCTCGAGGTGAGAAGCTCCCGGCCCCGATCGACAGCGCCGGGCTCGCGGCGGCCGTCGAGCGCGCCAAGGCAGCCTACGTAGCTGACGCCCGCAACTGGGTCGTGCTCCAGCCTACCACCCGGAGCGCGCATGCCGCGTTAGTGGACGCGTATGTGGCATCGGGCCAGTACGCCGCGGCGCTCGCTGAAGTGGATCGCTTTGCCGGGACCATCGGCCGCTACCCGGATCGACCGTTCGTGGAGGCGGCCGTCCGGTTTGCCGCCGGCGAGGACGACCGTGCGGCCGCCGATGTGCGGCGCGCGCTCGACACGCTATCGGTCCAGGACCTCGTCTCCGAGGACACGGATCCGATGGTCGCCAGCAGCATCGCGGCGGCCGCGAATCTCTTTGCGTACCGCGGCGAGCTGGAGCTTGCGGGGAGGGTGCTGGAGCTCGCGCATCAGGTCTCGCTCCGTGTCGGTCACCTGGCCGGCACGCCCGATGCCGATCTCATGAGTGCGATGCAGGATTGGCGTCGCCGGGGGCAGCTGTATGCGGCGGTCGGCGCGCCGGTCGCCTCGATGCGTCAGATCTGGGAGGGCGCGACGGAAGCCGCGCGGGAGGCGGCACCCGGCAGACGCCCGTCCATCCTGGCAAGCGCCGGAACGGCCGCGGTCGGTCTGCTGGCCAGCGGCGGCGGCGACACCACTGCCGTCAAGGACCTTACGGCCCTGTCAGGGAACGAGCCCGCCATTGAGGTGCAGGCGCTTCTTGCCCTGAGCCGGCACGATTCAGCGGGGGCCCGGCGCGCGCTCGCCGACGACGGCAAGATCAACGCGAGGCTTCGCTACGTCGTATATGTCCGGCCGCTGGCCGCGCAGGCGTACTATGCCCTCGGCGACTACCCCGCGGCGCTGCGCGCGCTGGGCGAGTTCGGTCCCAAGGAGTTCGAGCGCACCGAATTCGATATGCGCTGGGGCGTCTTGCCGCGGGCCCGGCTGCTCCGGGGTGCCATCTACGAGCGAATGGGAATGAGCGCCGAGGCGGAGCGCGAATATCGGCTCGCGGCATCGCAGTGGCGCGCGGCGGACCCCGTGCTTCGTCCCTTCGTCGACCAGGCGTTGACCGCCCTGACGCGGGTGCGGCGCGTGCTGGCAGCTCGGCCAGGCGGGACCCACGAGCTGTCCTCCGAGCAGACCGGATCCGGCCAGTGCGCTACCCCGCCGCCCGGGGGCCGTAGGCCCTAACCGGACGGGGCTGTTATTCTTCCAAGGCGGGTCGAGCGCGGTGGTCGCGGGCACCTTCGGGTGTCCCGAGGAAAGTCCGAGCTCCATCGGGTAGACTGCCAGGTAACGCCTGGGCGCCGCAAGGCGACGGACAGGGCCACAGAAAACAAACCGCCCCGGGTGCAAGCCCGGGGTAAGGGTGAAACGGTGGGGTAAGAGCCCACCGCGCCTCCGGCAACGGACGGTGGCACGGCAACCCCCAGTCGGAGCAAGGCCAAATAGGCGGCGAGGTGTGACCCACACCGAAAGGCCCCGAGCCTCAAGCGAGGGGGAGCCGCGGGTAGGCCGCTCGAGACGGTCGGCGACGACCGTCCCAGACAGATGACCATCCTCTCATGCGAAAGCGTGGGGGAACAGAACTCGGCTTACGGCTCGACCCGTCTCTGCCCCCCGGGCTGGTCCCCGGGGGGCAGTCCCTTGCGGTCCCACCCTGATTCGGGGCAGGCATGACAGCACGCGCTCTTGCGCTCCTCGCGCTCTCCGGTAGCTCTCTCGGCGCTACTCCTCCGGCCGTCAGAATGCGTTACCGCATCGACCAAACGATCGCCCAGGCGGTGGACGCGACCGCGATCGGCGGCGGCGAGCAACAGCAACGCTTTTCGGTGTCGACGTTCGTCTCGGTCACTTTAACCGACACGATCGGAGGGAAGGTCGTCAGCGTCGTGGTGGATTCGATGCACGCGGACTCCGCGCCGGTTCCGAAGGCGGTGCTCGACAGCGCCCGCGGAACACCGTTCCACGGTCTGCTGGACTCGACCGGGCACATGTCCGGGGTGAAGCCGCTGCGCGACACTCCTCTGGCCCCGCAACTCACGGACGTCCTCTCGCGCCTGTACCCCGGCCTGCGGCCGGGGCTCAAGGTCGGTGACACGTGGACCGACACGACGACCACGTCGAGTCCCGCTGCCGGCGGGAGCATGACCGTCAGCCGAATCACGGCCTACAAGGCGACGGGCACCGAAAACCGGCGCGAGGGCGCGGCGCTCAAAGTGGAGACGGCGTTTACATCGAACGTGACCGGCACACAGCAGATGCAGGGCGGCCCGGCACAGATCGAGGGAACCGGGTCAGGCACCGGAGAGCACTACGTGGGCACGGACGGACGTTATCTCGGCGGGGCGTACTCACTGACGACGAAGCTCACGCTGGCGGGAGCGTTCGCGGCGCAGCCGCTGCCCGTGACGCTAACGGAGACCTTCTCGGTGAGCGCGCTACAGTGACGACTCGCCGACTGGTCGCGATCGCGGGGGCGGTCCTTGCGGCCGCGTGCTCACCGGCGTCATCGCCAGTCGAGCACCCGGCCCCGAAGACGGCGCCGCGACCGACCGGCGGCCCCACGACCGCGCCAACCGCGGATCCCACTCGCGCGCTGATCCTCTACCGGCCGGCCGCGGCGGCGCGCTACGCGCTCGAGCGTAACGACAGCCTGACACTGGACCTGCCGGGAGGAGCCACTCAAGTCCAGCAGTCCAGCAGGACGGCGTACCTCACGGTGATAGTTGCCGACGCCCCAGGCGCCTATCACGCCAGCGTCCGCCTGGACTCCCTCCGACAGGAGGTCGGCGGGACCGTGGCCGCGGACTCGCTCCTCCGGGCGGAGGGGACCAGCTGGACGGCGTCCCTGACGCCCCAGGGCAGGCTGAGCGCGCTCAAGGCCGACCGGTCGTCGGGTGTGGCCGACCAGGTCGAGGCGGGCCTACCGATGCTGTTCCCGGTCCTTCCGCCCACCGGCCTCGGAGAGGGAGTCCAGTGGACCGACACCACGGAGCGCTCGCTCAAGGCGGACGCGTTCGATGTGCGTGAGCGGTCGGTCACCAGTTATCAGGTCCAGAGACGTGACGGCGCGATCTACACCATCGCCGCGACGACGGCATTTCAGCGCACGGGCACGGGGGGGCAGGCGACTCAACCGATGGAGATGGCCTCGGCAGGGAGCCGCAGGGCCACGTATCGCTTCTCCCGGGATGCCGGAGTCCTGGACGCCGAGGGGGCCGATTCCGCGGAAATGACGATCACGGTACCGGCGGTAGGCCAGAGCGTGCCGGTTCACCAGCGTGCGAGCTGGAAAGCAGTAAGAAAGTAAGAAGTG
>DATBQV010000222.1:0-3365 GCA_036560625.1 Gemmatimonadales bacterium | reverse complement strand
CGAGGGCCGGCTCACGCTGACGCTCGGGCCGGGCCGAGTACGGGATCTCCCGCTGGACACGCTGGTCGCACGCGTGGCGGTGCACGACAGCCTGATCACCGTGGATACGCTCGATGGCCGCCTGGCCAAGGTCACCGCGCGTGGGCGCGGTACGCTCGGCTGGAGTCGGCCGCACGACGGCCGGATGGCCTTCGACATCCAGACCGACAGCCTCGGCGTATTCGACTCGGTGCTGGTCGCGTGGACCGCCCTGGTGCGGGACACCGCGGCCGACTCGCGTCCGCTGGGTGGCACCGCGCGAGGGACGCTCACGCTGGGCCGGAGCCTGGACTCGCTGGACATGGCCGGCTCCTTCCAGGGGCGGAGCCTGGTCTGGAGCACACTCCGCGCGCCGGCGGCGATCGGCGCGTTCACGTACGTCGGCGGCCGTCGTCCCGTGGTCACCGCGGCGTTCGGGGTCGACTCGCTCGCCATGCGAGCGCGCGTGTTCCGCCGCGTCGGTCTCCAGGCCCGAGGCTTCGCCGACTCGCTCGAGTGGAACGGTGGCGTGGCCATCGGCAACGATGTGCCGTCCCGGCTCACCGGCAGCGGACACTGGTGGCGCCAGGGCGACCAGCGCCTGCTCGCCGTCGAGAGCCTCGACGCGCATCTGGCGACCGGAAGCTGGCGGCTCAGGGCGCCGGCGCTGCTCACCATGTCAGATTCTGCGCCGGGGCTTACTCCGCTCGTGCTCGAGGCCACGGACGGCTCCGGCCGGATCACCGCCGGCGGCAGTGTGCCGGGCGAGGCGCCCGGATCGCTGTCGCTCGATGCGTTCGGTATCGATCTCCAGGATGTCTACGGGCTCATCCAGCGGGACACCGCCGGCACGTCCGGCAAGTTCGGCTTCACGCTCGCGCTCGGGGGCACCGCGCGGGAGCCCCGGGCCGAGGGGAGCGCCTGGCTGGAGGACGCCATCTTCGGCGATTTCCACGCGCCGTTCGCCCACACGATCATCAAGTACGACAGCCGCCGTCTCGATGCGCACGCCGGTATCTACCGAACCGGAACGGAAGTGCTCGAAGTCAACGCCAACCTGCCGATCGACCTCGGCTTCACGGGCGTCACCCGGCGACAACTCGATGGTCCGCTCACGGTGCGGGCCCGGGCGGACAGCGCGGACCTGGGGCTGCTGGAGGCCGTGCTGCCGGGCATCAAGGACGTGGAGGGGCAGTTCGTCGCGGAGGCGCAGGTCACGGGGACGTGGGCACATCCGCAGGTGAGCGGCTTCGCCAACGTGAGCCGGGGCGCCATGACTATCCCGGGAATCGGGGTGCGCTATGCGGCGATTCTTGCCCGGGGCGAGCTGCGGGGCGATTCCCTGCTGATTCCGTACGGCCTGGTGACGAGCGGCGGCGGCACGCTGGAAATCACCGGCGGCCTGCGATTCGACAGCCTCTCGCATCCACTCCTCAACCTCGACCTGGACGCGACCCGGTTCCAGGCGCTCAACATCCGCAACTTTCTGAGCCTCACCGCCACCGGGAAGGTGCAGCTCCGCGGGCCGGTGCTCGCGGCGCATGCATCGGGCAGCGCCACGGTGAATCAGGGCTTCCTGTACTTCGCGGATCTGATCAACAAGCAGATCATCAACCTCGAGGACCCGACGATCGCGGATCTGGTGGACACCTCGCTCGTCCGCCGGGCGAACCTGGGCGCCGGGTTCCAGAACCGCTTCCTGGACTCGCTCACCGTGGACTCGCTCGCGCTCACGATGGGGGAGGGCTTCTTCCTCCGGTCCACGGAGGCCAACATCCAGCTCGCCGGAAAGCTCACGGTGAGCAAGCAGAAGCGGGAATACCGGCCCGTGGGCACGCTGGAGGCGGTGCGGGGGACGTACGCGCTCAAGATCGGGCCGGTCACGCGCGACTTCACCGTGAGCCAGGGGACCGTGCGGTACTTCGGGACGCCCGACCTCAACGCCGAGCTGGACATCACGGCGCAGCACCTCGTGCGGACGGTGCGTACCAACGAGGAGATCCCGGTGGTGGCGCGAATCACCGGGACGCTGTACGCCCCCAGGCTCGCGCTGGAGAGTCCCGTGCGCCCGCCGATCCCGGAGACGGACCTCGCCTCGTATCTCATCTTCGGCGCACCCGCGTCCGACGCCATCGCGGCGGGGCAGCAGACCGCCCTCCAGAGCGCGGTCGCCGCGTTCTCCAGCGAGGTCGAGCGCTTCCTCATCTCCGACCTCGGGGTGCCGATCGACTACGTCGAGTTTCAGCCGGGCATCGCGACGGCTGGAGGGGCCGCGGTGAGCCGCTTCGCCTTCGGCTGGCGGATCGGGAGCAAGAGCTTCGTGACCCTGAACGCCGGCTTCTGCGGCGGCGCCGCGCAATCGAACTCCTTCGGCGCGGAGAACTTCGGCGCGACCTTCGAGTACCGCTTCAGCCAGGCCTGGCGCTTCCAGACCAGCTTCGAGCCGACCTTCAGCTCGTGCACGGTGGCGGGCTACAACAGCTATCTCAGCACGAACCGGTACCAGATCGGCGCGGACATCTTCTGGGAGCGGGAGTTCTAGCGTTGGCCACTGCGCTTCTCATCACCAACCCGGCCGCGGCTCGCACTGAGCCGCTGGCGGTGAACGTCGTGCGCGACGCTCTCCGGACGGCGGGCTGGCGCACCGAGCTGGTGGCCACCGGCGGGCCGGGCGATGCGCGGCGTCTGGCGGAATACGGCGTCCAGCAGGGCGTAGACCTCGTCGCGGTATTCGGCGGCGACGGGACGACGATGCAGGCCGCCGCGGCGCTCGTGGGCACGCCGGTGGCCCTCGGCGTCGTGCCGGGCGGCACCGGCAATCTGCTGGCCGGCAATCTTCGGATCCCGGCCTCCCCGGCGCGCGCGGCGGAGGTGCTGGTGCGGGGCCGAACGCGCCGCATCGACCTCGGCCGGATGGAGCGGCCGAGTGGAACGCACTATTTCGCGGTCGCCTGCGGTGCGGGCATGGATGCGCGAGTGATGGCGGGGACCGCGTCCGAGCACAAGCGCCGGTGGGGGATGGCCGCCTACGTCGCCACCACGCTGCGGCTCATCGCGGACGTGCGGAGCACGCCGCACCACATCACCGTGGACGGCGCCGAGTACGATGCGAACGCCGCGATGATTCTCGTGGCCAACTGCGGGGAGGTCTTTCCGCCGTACGTCCGCCTGGGTGCCGGCATCAGACCGGACGACGGTGAGCTGGACGTCGTCGTCATGCGGGCCGACAGTGTGACCCAGAGTGTTCGTGCCGTATGGCAGCTACTCCGGGGCGGTCCGGACCGCCCGATCCCCAAGGGTCTCGTCGCCTACGCGCGCGGGCGGGAGATCACCGTCCGCACGGCGGC
>DATBQV010000221.1:0-1846 GCA_036560625.1 Gemmatimonadales bacterium | reverse complement strand
ACCCCGACCACGCGCGCCTCGAGCGGAATGGCCTCGCCCGCCAGGCCGTCGGGAAAGCCCGACCCGTTCATCCGCTCGTGATGGGAGCGGACGATGCGGAGCACCCGCGGACTCTCCCGGGCCAGCGGCGCCAGTATCCGTTCACCCAGCGTGGTATGCTCGGCGATGTGGCGGAACTCCTCGGGCGTAAGCGGTCCCGGCTTGTTGAGGACATCTTCCCGGGTCCCGATCTTCCCGATGTCGTGCAGTTCGGCGCCGAGGCGGAGCTCCTCCAACTCATCGCCGGTGAAGCCGAGGCTGACGGCCGTCTTGACCGCGTACCAACTGACGCGCTTGGAATGGCCCCGGGTATAGGCATCTTTGGCTTCGAGTGCGTGGGCGAGTGTCTGAACCCCTTCGAGGAAAAGCTCGCGGATCCGCTGGGCCTGCTGCCGCACCCGGCTCTCGAGATGTTTCTGATAGAAGCGGTTCTGGAGGGTGAGCTCGCGCTTCTCCAGCGCGCGGGTCACCCGAGTGCGGACCTCGTCGACGATCACCGGCTTGGCGATGTAGTCGACCGCGCCGAGCTGCATGCAGGCCACCGCGGTCTCGACATCGGCGACGGCGGTGAGCATGATGACCGCGGAATCGGGCCAGCGCTGGCGGACCTGCCGCAGGAACTCCAGCCCGTCCATCTCCGGCATATGGATGTCGGTGATGATGACCGGGACCTCCCCCTCGCGTTCCAGGAGGTCCAGCGCGGCGCGGCCGGAGCCGGCCTGCACGCACGCCAAACCCTGGCCCTCGACCACCCGGACCAGGGCGTGGCGGACCATGTCGTCGTCATCCACGACCAGGCAGCGGGCCGATCCGGCGGGGGAGGCCACGGGCAGGGGAGTCTGCACAGTGCTCACCCCGCCAAGCTACCCGCGCCGGCGGGCCGGCACAACGGGCGCTTGCCGCCCCGGAGACCGCGCCGTTAGCTTCCCCGCGCCCCTTTCCGGTCCACTCATGACCCGTATCCTCCCCGACGATCACGCCCACGGCCTCGGCACTCGCGCCGTCCACGCCGGCCAGGTCCCCGACCCGCTGGCGGGGGCCGTCATGCCTCCGATCTACCAGACGTCGACCTACGTTCAGGAAGGGATCGGGAAACACAAAGGCTACGAGTACGCCCGCACCGCCAATCCGACCCGGGAAGCCCTGGAGCGCAACGTCGCCGCGCTCGAGGGCGCCACGCACGGATTTGCCTTCGGGTCAGGACTCGCCGCGCTCGACACCCTCCTCAAGATCCTCTCCCACGGCGACCACGTGGTCTCGGGGGAGAACGTCTACGGCGGGTCGCACCGGATGATGACCCGTATCTTTTCCCGCTTCGGTCTTGAGTTCTCCTTCGTGGACACCAGCGACATCACGAACGTCGAGCGCGCGATCACGCCGAAGACCCGGATGCTCTTCTGCGAAACGCCGACCAATCCGATGATGACGCTCACCGACCTCCAGGCGGTGGGTGATCTCGCCCACGCCCGCGGGCTCATCTTCGCGGTCGACAATACCTTCGCCACCCCGATCTTCCAGCGTCCCCTCGAATTCGGCGCCGAGGTGGTCCTCCACTCCACCACCAAGTACCTCAACGGCCACAGCGACATGGTCGGCGGGCTGCTGCTGACCACGCGGGATGACCTGGCCGAGCAGTTCGGTTTCCTGCAGAACGCCGCCGGCGGCGTCCCCGGCCCGATGGACTGCTGGCTCGCGCTCCGCGGCGTGAAGACGCTGCCGCTCCGGATGCGGCGCCACGACGAGACCGGCCGCCGGATCGCGGCCTGGCTCGCGACCCACAAGCTCGTCAAGAAGATCTATTACCCCG
>DATBQV010000220.1:0-5679 GCA_036560625.1 Gemmatimonadales bacterium | reverse complement strand
TGGGCGTCGCCATCACCGGGAACATTCCGACGGGCGGGCTCATCGGGAACCGCCTCAGCATTCTGCCTCCTGATTTTATCACCTTCGTCACGCCCATTTCGACGCCGACGCAGGCCCAGGGCATCGACGTGGCGGCCACGTTCGCCGGCTACGTGAGCCGGCAGACGCCGGTCGTGGATCCGACGTTCCTGACCATCGGGGGCGTGCCCTCGTCCCGGGTCCTGATCCGGTTCCCCTGGCCGGCTCGCCTCCGCGATTCGGTGACGATCGTCCGCGCGACACTGGAGCTGACGCCGGTCCAGCCGGTCGCGGGCCTACCGAACGATCCGGGTACTCTCAACGTGAGGGGCCTGGCCACCGATTTCGGTGCCAAGTCGCCGGTCGAGCCGCTGTCGCTCGGCGTGCTGCCGCTCGTGGCCAATGTGACCGACACCGTGCGGGTCGAGGTCGCCACCGTGCTTCAGTTCTGGCAGATCGGACTGCTCCGTCCACCGGCCATCTTCCTTTCCGTCTCGCCCGAGGTGCAGACGTTCACCCGGGCCGTGTTCCAATCCACCCGTTCCGGCTCCCCGCCCCGGATTCGGTTGAACTATCTCCCTCGCTTCCCGTTCTCGAGGCCGTAAGTGCGCCGCACCGTTCTCCTCACGCTGCTGGTCGGCCTGCCGGCTGCGGCCGCCGCCCAGTCGTCGCAGTTCGGCGTGCGCGGGCTCGGGTTGCCCGGCCGCGAGCAATCAGCCCGGGCCATGGGAACCGGGGGTGCGTTCTCGTTCTTCGATGCGTCCTCGAGCGTCTCGCCTGCATCGCTCGCTTATCTCGGATCGCTCACGGCATCCTTTACGGTCCTCAGCGACTACCGGTCGTCCACCGATCCCGCGGGCACCGGATCGATCCGCGACTTCCGGTTTCCCCAATTCGCTGTCGGCGGGCCGATCCCGCACAAGCCGCTCTGGGTCGGGCTCAGCTACTCCAACTACACCACCCGCGACTACAGCCTCGTCTTTCCGGCGACTGTGGTGCTGCGCGGCGTTCCGGTCGGCGTGAACGATACGATCGAGGCGCGCGGCGGGATCAACGACATCCAGCTCGCGGTGGCCTACCGGCCGACCGGACGACTCGCGATCGGCCTCGGGGCCCACATCTTCACCGGCATCAACCGGCTGGACGTGCATCGGGTGTTCAGCGATTCGACCTACCTGCCGGCCCGGCAAAGCTCCGAGCTCTCGTTCTCCGGGTTCGGTGTGTCGCTGGGCATTCTGGGGCAGCTCACCCGGACGCTGACGATCGGGCTCCTCGCCCGGGCCGACGGGCACGTGAGCATCCAGGAGGACTCGCTGCCGAACCCGCAGCGGGTCGACCTGCCCATCACCCTCGGCGCGGCGATTCGCTGGCGCGCGGCACGGAAGCTGGAAGTTGCGGGGCAGGTGCTGACCCGCAACTGGTCGACCGCGAACGCCGACATCGTGGCCAACGGCGGCGTCGGTGCCGTGAACACGGTCGAGGCCGCGGGCGGCCTCGAGTTCACCCCAAACCCGCGCCGCCCGCAGCGAAAGCCCATCCGGCTCGGCTTCCGGTACGCCCAGCTGCCGTTCCCCCTGGCCGTGGGTGCGACGGCCAAGGAGTACGGAGTGACCGCCGGCAGCGGGTACTCGTTTGCGGCCGACCGCGCCGCGATCGATCTTTCAGCGGAACGGGTCTGGCGGACCCAGGATGCGGCGTTCAACGAGCATGCCTGGATTCTGACGCTGGGAGTCACGGTCAAGCCGTAGGCGGCGAACCTCCCGCCGGCCGTCCACCTATCTTCCACATATGCCCAGGCAGCTCTACATCGAGACGTACGGTTGCCAGATGAACGTGGCGGATTCCGAGCTCATGTTCGGCATCCTTGGCCGCGCGGGCTATCTGCGAACCGACGATCCGGCAACCGCCGACGTCCTCCTCATCAACACCTGTGCGGTTCGGGACAACGCGGAGCAGCGTGTGGTCGGGCGCGTCGGAGAGCTGCAACGCTACCGCCGGCCCGGGGGTGTACTCGGCGTGGTCGGATGCATGGCCCAACGGCTCGGCCCGCGGCTGCTGGACGACCGGCACCACGTGGACCTCGTCGTCGGGCCCGACGCCTATCGGAATCTCCCCGATCTTCTGAGCCTGGCCGCCGGTGGCAAGCGGGTGACGGATACCGAATTCCGCTCCTGGGAGCACTACGAGGACGTCCCGTCGAGCCGGGAGGCAGGGCCCACGGCCTTCGTCACGGTGCAGCGAGGCTGCGATTACAAGTGCACGTTCTGCATCGTTCCGTACACGCGCGGCGCCGAGCGGAGCCGTAAGCTCGATGATGTCGTACGGGAGGTTGTCACGCTGGCGGAGCAGGGCGTCACCGAGGTCACGCTCCTCGGGCAGACAGTCAACAGCTATCACGACGGGGCTCACGATTTCGCCGACCTGCTCCGCGCCGTGGGCGGGGTAGACGGTGTTCGGCGCCTCCGCTTCACCAGCCCCTACCCGACCGATTTCACCGACCGCGTCATCGCGGCAATGATCGAGACGCCGGCCGTATGCGAGCACGTCCATCTGCCGGTGCAGAGCGGGTCGAACGTCGTGCTCCGGCGCATGCTGCGCCGCTACACCCGCGAGCGCTACGTGGAAGTCCTCTCCGCGCTCCGCGCGGCGGTGCCGGGGCTCACCTTCACCACGGACATCATCGTCGGCTTCCCCGGTGAGACGGAAGCCGATTTTGCGCTTACGCTGAGCTTGCTCACCGAGGCCGATTTCGACGACGCCTACACCTTCCGCTATTCGATTCGGGAAGCCACGCCGGCGGCGCGACTCAAGGATCACGTGCCTGAAGCTGTCGCGGCCGAGCGGCTCGCCCGCCTGGTCGAGGCGGTCCGCGCCAACGCGCGCCGGAAGAACCTGGCGCGCGTTGGGCAGACGCATGAGGCGCTGGTGGAACGGCTGGCCAAGCGCGGGAGCTTGATGCTGGCGCGCACTCGAGGCAATCTGCTGGTGCTGCTCGATCTCCCGGAGTCATCCGTGGGCGAGTATCACCAGGTTCAGCTCACCGGTACTACGGGGTCCACCTTCACCGGCCGCGTTCTGGCGCGGGAGCTCGCCGTCCTATGATCCGGAACCTCGCGGAAGATCACGTGCTTCAGGCCTACGACAGCCTCCGGCGCCACTTCCCGGACTTCTGCGGCTGCAACGTCTGCCGGGAGGACGTGCTCGTGTTCACGCTGAACCGTACGCCCCCCCGATACGTCGCCACGCTGGAAGGCTCGGTGGTCACCGAGGTGAACCTCGAGAAGGAACAGAGCCGGGCACCCATGGACGTGGCCATGATGGAGGGATTCCGAAAGGTGTCACTCGCGCCGAGGTGTGAAGCCCGCGGTGCCCATCGGCGGGTGTGAGCGGGAAGCCACCCATCCTGTTTCTTGCCGCATTCGGGGCCGGTCTCGCGACCGGCCTCTCGCATTTTCAGGCCCCCCTCGGCGTCGCCTTGGTGCTGAGCGCTGCCGCACTCGCGGGTCTGGCCGGCCTGCTGCTCGCGGGTCCGGGACTCGCGACGCTCTGCGTCGCAAGCGTGCTGCTCGGGGCGTTGCACGGCACCATCGCTCGCGCGCGCGACGGGACCGCGTGCGCCGCCCGGCTGCCGGAGGGTCCGTTCCGCCTGACGCTGCGGCTACGCGAGGCCGTGGGTCGCGAGGGCGGGCCGGTACAGGCGACGCCGGTTCGGCGCCGGTGCACCGGCGAGCTCTCGGCGCGTTGGCCCCCCGGCCGAGCCGCGGACGCCGGCGCCGAGGCCGACGTCGACGCGCGCTGGGTGCCGCGTCCCATGTGGACCGGGCGGGCTGCCGGGACGCTCCTGGTCACCGGCATCCACCGCGTGGAGACCGATCCCGGACCGGGCGAGCGGCTCAGGACCGTCGTAGCCGCCGGCATCGAGCGCCTCTACGGCGCGCGCGCGCCGGTGGTCGAAGCGCTGATCGTCGGTCGGCGGGCCGACCTCGATCCGCGGCTGCGGGACGCCTTTGCCTATTCGGGCCTGGTCCACCTTCTGTCGATTTCCGGCTTTCATGTGGGACTCATCGTCGCCTGGGTGGTGCTGGCAGGCCGGCTCCTCCGGCTTTCGCCCGCGCGGGCCCTGATCCTCGCGGCTCTCATTGCCGCGGGCTACGTGGCGCTTCTGGGCTGGCCGCCGCCGGCCACCCGGGCGGCCGCGCTCGCGGGGGCATTGGCCTGGTGCCGAGCCCGGCAGCGCAACGTGCGGGCCGACCCGCTGCTCGCTTGCACCTGCCTGGTCGTGCTGCTCGTCGATCCCTGGGCGATCGCCGATCTCGGTGCCTGGCTGTCCGCGGCGGCGCTCTGGGGCGCCACTACCTGCACCCGCTGGACCGACCGCGCCCTCGGCCCCTCGCTCTGGTGGCGGTGCCTCGGCTCGTCCGTCGGCGCCACGCTGGCGACGGCCCCGCTGACGGCGGCCGCGCTCGGAACCGTGGCGCCTGTGGGCATCGGACTCAACTTCGCGGCGATCCCGATCGCCGCCCTGGCCGTGCCCGGTGTGTTCGCGAGCCTCGTGGCGCTCCCGGTGTGGGCCGGTCTGGCCCAAGCTCTCGCGGCTGGGGCGGGGCTGGGGCTGCATGCGCTGGAGTTGCTCGCCGTGACGGGGGCCGCGCTGCCGGGCGGGCACGTCGTAACTGAGCCGACCCCGGGGGCGGCGGTGCCCTGGGTCGCGGCGCTCTGCGTCCTGCTCTGGGGCATGCGCGGGGGGACCACGCTGGGCGAGGGAGCGCGCCGGTGGGCCTGGGCGGGCGTCCTGGCGCTGTGGCTGCCGTTCGCGGCAGGGCTCGGCCGGGCGACTGACGGCCCCGCCGACCTCGCGTTAGATTTTCTCGACGTGGGGCAGGGGGACGGTGCCGTGCTCCGCACACCTCACGGCCGCTTCGTCGTCATCGACGCCGGGCCGAAGACGGATCAGCGGGACGCGGGGCAGCGTGTGGTCGTCCCCTTTCTCGCACGGCGCGGCGCGCCGGCGATCTCGGCGCTGATCGTGTCCCACGCTCATGCCGACCACGTCGGCGGCGCGACCGCCGTGCTCGATCGGTTCCGTACCGGCCTCGTCGTCGAGCCGGGACTGCCGTTCGCGGACCCCGCCTACTATCGCTTTCTCGATGAAGTGGCCGCTGACGGTGTACCGTGGCATCCGGGGCGCCCGGGTGAGCGGTTCGTGCTGGACGGTGTGTCCTTCACGCTGCTGCACCCGGACCCGACCTGGCCGGGTCTGGGCGAAGATCTGAACGAAGACTCGCTCGTGCTGCTGGTCGAGTATGGCGCCTTCCGGGGTCTCTTTCCGGGTGATGCCGGGTTCCCGGCCGAGGCGTGGCTCCGCGGGCACGTCGGCCGTGTGGCGCTCCTCAAAGTGGGCCACCACGGCAGCCGGGGGTCAACCGGCGACGACTGGCTCGACGAGCTGGCGCCGACGGTCGCGATCATCTCGGTGGGTCGCAACAAGTACGGACACCCGGCGCCGGAGACGATGGCCCGCCTCCGCGCGCACGGGGCCGATCTGCGGCGCACCGATCGCGATGGAGCGATCCACGTGACGACCAACGGATCCACGATGACGGTACATAGCGAGGGGAAAGCCGTGACATACCAGCTGCGTGAGCGGTGAACAGCGACCGG
>DATBQV010000219.1:0-2712 GCA_036560625.1 Gemmatimonadales bacterium | reverse complement strand
ACGGGCTCGCCCGCCGCGTCGAGGACCAGCTTGCTGCCCACGTGCATGACGTACGAGGTGTAGTCGAGCGTGTCGAGCGCGCCGATCGGGAGCAGAAGCATGCGCTCTTCCGGCTCGAAGCGGTACCACAGCTCACGGAGGACGGCGGCGAAGCGGCGCACGGGTACGTCCTCCCGGAGCATCACGGCCACCTTGGTCAGGGCGAGCTGTCCGGTGCCCAGGAGGGCGAGCGCGGTCTTGAGTACTTCCTTAGGGTGGCGCTCCTTGAGCGCTACGGCGAGGAGATTGTGGAACCCGGCATCATCATAGGCATAGAGGTCGACCACATTCGGATTGATCACCCGGATCAGCGGTCCGATCATCTCGCCGGCCGCGATGCCCATGTACTTGTCCTCCTGGGGCGGCTGGCCGACGACGCTCGCGGGATACAGCGGCGCGCGCCGGCGCGTAACCCGCCGCACGTGGAAGACGGGGAACTCGGCCGCCTCGGAGTAGTGCCCGAAGTGATCGCCGAACGGACCCTCCAGCCGTCGCTCGCCCACCGGCACCTCCCCTTCGAGCACGAACTCCGCGTCCGCCGGAACGAGCATGTCCATCGACGTGGCGCGCACCATCCGGGTGGGCGCCCCGCGCAGAAAGCCGGCGAAGGCCAGCTCGTCCATGTCTTCGGGCAGCGGGAGAATCGCCGACAGCATCAGGATCGGATCTCCCCCCAGCACGACAGCCGTCTTGAGCGGCTGTCCTCGGCGCTCGGCCTCGTAATGGTGACCCCGTCCCCCCTTCATGCTCTGCCAGTGCATACCGGTGGTGGCGTCGTCGAAGACTTGGAGCCGATAGAGCCCGAAGTTGCGCCGTCCGGTCCCCGGCGCCTCCGTAAGGGTCGGCCCGAACGTGATGAATGGACCCCCGTCCCGCGGCCAGCTTGTCACATTGGGCAGGCGCGTGAGCGCCGGCGCCTCCACCACCTGGTGCACCGGCGCCCTACGGACGACGCGGGGTCGCATGAACCGGGCGCGCGCCAGCACCCTGCGCGAGCGCCAGAATGCACCGAGCGAGGGCGGGTTGAGCCCCTGTACAGCGGCGATCAGCTCCTGCCCGATCTGTTCCGGGTGCCGGCCCAGCGCCAGCTCGATACGCCGCCTCGAGCCGAACAGGTTCATGACCAGCGGGAATGCCGCGCCGCGCACCCGCTCGAAGAGGAGCGCCGGCCCGTCCTCGCGGACCACCCGCTGCACAATGGCGGACACCTCGAGGCGCGGATCCACTTCGGCCGTGATTCGGCGGAGCTGTCCGAGCCGTTCCAGCTCCGCTACGTAGGCATGGAGGTCGGAAAACATCAGCGTCGAGCGCCGATGTGGAACGCCGTCACCCCGCCGAGAAACAGTCGAAAGCGCACGTCGGTAAAGCCGGCCGCCGTCATGTGACCCACCAGCTCCGGCGGCCGGGGGAAGGTCCGCGTCGATTCTGGCAGCCACTGGTAGGCGGTTCTATGTTTCGAGACCCACCGGCCGATGCGCGGCAAGACCCGCTCGAAGTAGAACAGGTAGAGTGCGCGCAGCGGCGCCCGGACCGGGGTCGCCATGTCCAGCACGACGAGGCGAGCCCCGGGTTTGAGGACGCGGGCAACTTCCGCGAGCCCTGCATCCAGATCCACCAGATTGCGCATCCCCCAGCCGACCATCGCGCCATCGAAGACCGAGTCGGGGAACGGAAGCTCGAGCGCGTCGGCCGTCACCGGCACGAGGCGCCCGGCCTTGTGACGGCCACGCTCCAACATGGGCTGCGCGAAATCGGCGCCCACGACGCGCCCCCCGAATCCCGGCTTGCGCGCCAGGATCGCGGCGAAATCGAGGGTGCCGGCGCACAGGTCGAGATAGATTCCCTGCGGCGCCCGCTCCCAGCCCAGCCGATCGACCGCGTATCGTCGCCAGCGCAGATCGAGCCTCAGGCTCAGCAACCGGTTGAGGCGGTCGTAGGTGGGCGCGATGGCCGAGAACATGGCCCGGACATAGGCCCGCTTCTCGGCTCCGCCCGCGACCGGTAACTTCTGATCCGAGGCTAACATAGCCGCTCAATGTACCCCGCGGGGAAACCGCTCCGCAAGCGCGAGGCTCGCGCGTGGCACCTAAGGCGGAGCTGGCCGCGAGAAGCGATCAGGAGATCGTCGCCCTCGCCCGTGCCGGTGAAGAGGCTGCCTACCGGGAGCTGATCCGCCGCTATGAGCGGCCGCTCTTCTCTCTACTCTACCGGATGGTCCGCGACCGGGAGCTGGCCGAGGACCTTTCCCAGGAGACTTTCGTCAAAGCGCTGAACGCGATTGAATCTTACCGACCCGAGTTCAAGTTCTCTTCCTGGATCTTCAAGATCGCCAACAATGCGGCGATCGATCATTTGCGCCGCAGGGAGCTGGATACCCTCTCGCTCGAGGGCTCGCCCCACGCCGAGACGCCGGAGGCGGTCGAGGCAACGGCACTCCAGATCGGTGACCGTCAGGAGTCGCCGCTCGATGCGGTCGAGGCGCGGGAGCTGGGCGGCCGGATCGAGCAGGCGATCGGCCAGCTCCGTCCCGAGTACCGCTCCTGCATTCTCCTGCGTCACGTCGAGGGTCGGGCCTACGAGGAAATCGCCGAAATTCTGAACCTTCCGTTAGGCACCGTGAAGACGTACATCCACCGCGCGCGCAATGAGTTGAGGCAAGCGCTCGCACACTTG
>DATBQV010000218.1:0-5800 GCA_036560625.1 Gemmatimonadales bacterium | reverse complement strand
CGGGAAGGCGTACGGGGTGATCTGGAGGAGCGAAAAGGCAAGGGCCGGCGCGTAGGTGGCTGGCCGGAGCCGCCCGCGCAGCAATGGCTCGAGCAGACCGCGCCGGTCGCCGGGCGGCCAGACCCGGACCAGCGGGTAGATCGAGATCAGCGCGAACATCAGCAACGGGTAGAAGAAATCCACGACGGCCCATGACATGATGTGGAACAGCGCGATCTGGGCGAACGCCGCCCAGAAGACCCAGCCCCGCGAGGCGAGCAGCCCCCAGGAGACCACCAGCTCCATCACCACCACGTAGGCGCAGGCGACCACAACCCCTGCGCCGGTGAAAAACCAGAGCGGCCGGTACAGATCGGTGCCCGAGATCCACTCCCAGTTGAGCTTGAGCGTGCCCGCCCACACGTAGAAGAGCACGATCAGCACCCGCAGTGCGTCGCGCTTGCCGGGCACGAACAGGAAGACCACCGTTGCCCAGAGCGCCATGTAGTGCTGGTTGTGGCGCAGCCGGTAGTCGAGCGCCAGCAGCAGGAGCTTGACCAGGTTGAGCGCCACCAGCCCGGCAAAGGCCGCGGGCACGAACCGTCGCCAGAGAAACAGGGCGGCGACGATCGCCGAGGCCACGCCGAAGACCTGGAGCAGCGTCTGCACCTCGCCCAGCGATAGCAATCGCCACCGCTGGCAGTCCGGCACGAGCGGCCAGCAGATCGGCTCGGCCGCCCGGCTCATCACGTTCTGCTCCCCGATCACGCGCCAGAACAGGACCGACAGGAGATTGATCAGCGCCAGCCCGGCCCCGTACACCCGCAACACCGGGTCGGCCCGGATCTCCTCGACCTGGCGCGTCAGCATTCCGGCGAGCCCGCCGGGACCTGGCCGGGCGTCGTCTCCGACGAGTGCCATACTCCTCCGGGTCGGGCTCTGGCGACGAGAATCATCCGGGCCGCCGCCATGGGGCGCGGCGGACAAGGGTCGCGTGCCGCTCAGGTCTGAGCGGCCGATCCGATCGGAACGAGTTCGGCGCCGGTCGTCCGGCGCGTAAGTGGTGATGGGGGCTCGCGGCGGAAGGTCCGGAGGCAGCCGCGGGCAGCAGCCAGAAACATGGTGGGATCGGTCCCGGGATGGGAGCCCCCCGGGGGTTGGGGGGTCGGGGGAGCCCCGGTCCCGGGGGTCAGTGCAGCTTGCCGCTCATCCTGACCAGGGTGACGGAGGCCTCGCGACGGACCACCGGGTTCGAGTCCGACAGGGCCGTCGAAAGGGCAGCCTGCGCCGGGGAACCCAGCGAGACCAGAGCGTTGCCGGCGGCGGCGCGGACCCGGGTATCCTGGTCGCCGAGCGCCCGGATCAGGAGCGGAATCGAGCGATCTTCCTCTCCGGCATACCCTTGGTAGCGGATGACGGCGTTCAGGCGCTCCATCGGGTTGAGCCCCTTAAGCCCGGCGGCGAGATCCTCCGCGCTACCCAGCGCAGTGCCGCCGGCAAGCTTGCTCGGTTGCGGCCCCAGCTGCGTCATGGCCCACGCCGCAGCTTTTCTCACCGTCGGGTCGGGGTCGGTGAGCGCCTTGTTCACTGCCTGAGTGGCAGGTGGGGTTGCCTGGCCGATCGCACCTAACGCGTAAACTGAGTTGTACCGAACCCCTGGCCGATTGTCGGTTACGCCGCTGACGAGAGTCGGAATCGAGGCTGCGCCAAGCTGGCTGAGCGCCCATGCCGCCGTCGAGCCGAGCTGGCTGTTGGTGTCGCGCAGGGCGGCACCCAGCGCGTCGATCTGTTCCTGGAGCCGGGGCCCCGGTCGCGCCAGCGCAACGGCGGCCTCCTCCCGCGCGCTTTCCGGGGCTCCCCGAAGGACGGCGAGCAGGGTGTCGAGCGGTGCGGAATCCGCGACCGCTCGCCCGCCACCCCGACGATCGGGAGCGTCGGAGGCGCAAGCGCCGAGCAGGGTGGCGGCGAGCACCGCGCCAATGACGGAGAGCTGATGGGCTCGTGGAAATCGCATAGGGAGGTCGGGTTGAGTCGAAGATACCGGCGCCATACGTTCCCCGGCACCCATGCCTGCCATCCCTGAGACCCGTGCCCGCTGTCCTCGCCAACCCCGGGTCGGGGCGATGGTGCTCGCTGCCGTGATCGGCGGTCTGGCTGTGCCTCCGCCCGCCGCGGCCCAACTTCCCACCTGGATCGTGGACTCGGCCGCCCGCCCCACGCTTACCATGCTTTGGCGCGAGAGCGTCGCCGCACGGGCGGAGCGAGTAGCGTGCCTGGCCGGGACGATCGGGCGGGACACTGTCTGGATCACGGCGGCCAAGCCGGTGCCGGGCAAGGCGGACTCGCTCGAGGCCGATCCCAAACCCTCGCTGGCCCTGTGCGGAGCGCCGGCCTGGATCGGCACCGTCCACACGCACATCCGCTCCACGGACGATCCCCAGGGGGTCGGTCGCTTCAGTCCGGGCGACCGGGCCATGATGTCGGAATGGGCCATTCGGTGGGGACAGAAGGGCGCGTTCTGTGTTCTCTACACCGCCACCGGCGCCCACTGCGAGGTGTATCCGCCGGGCCGGCCGGCCCGCGAGATCCCGGCGCCGGAGTAGGGCCCGCCCCGCGGGACCCGAGCGCTGCCCCGGCACTCCGAACCGTCAAGTTCGTTCGCCCCCGGCCGATACTTGGCTCTACGGAGGGAAAGCCATGGCCAGCGGCGACATCCAGGTATTGAGCCAGAACATTTCGGTCGCGCCGAGTCAGACGCGACAGAATGCGACCTACATCGGCGACCTGGACGACGGCTATTCCATGATCGACGTCAACGGGTCGCTGTCGGCCCGAGACCGTGGCCAGTACTACAACTTCCGCATGACCCGGGCAGGCCTGTACCGGTTGAGTCTCACCCCCGCCATGCCGGGAAGCACTGACGATGACCCCAAGACCCCGCCCGACCAGGCGGTGCGGGTGCAGCTGATGAACTCCGCCGGCCGGGTCATCGCCGACAGCGACCCGACAACCGGCGGCAAGTACGCGGCCTACCAGAAGCTCACGAGCGACACCAACCTCCAGCTGTCCCGCGGGACCTATACGGTCCACATCTTCCGCGGGAGCCAGGGGGACTCGACCCAGGCCTACAACTATTCCCTCACGATGCAGGCGGGTGGGCAGACGGCCATCACGGCCATCGGCGGCGGGTTCACCAACCGCGACTACGACAACCTCATGCAGCCGGCCGCGCCGCAGAGCACTTCCACGATCGACACCCAGTCGCTCGTGAGCGCCGCCGCCTCCGCCACGCTGGGTCTTTTCGACACCAGCACCAACCCCGGGCTCGGTCTTTTCATCGACACGCTCGGCTGAGGCCGGTGGTATCTTTGCGGGCATGACCTCCGCCCGCCGTACGCATGGCTTCCGCGAATCGGTGATCCGGGGGATGACCCGGCTCGCCAAAGAGCACCAGTCGATCAATCTCGCTCAAGGCTTCCCCAACTTCGCCGCGCCCGAGCTGCTCAAGGCCGCGGCCGCCGAAGCCGTCCAGGGCGACATCAACCAGTACGCGATCACCTGGGGTGCGCAGCGGCTCCGCGAGGCGCTCGCCCGGAAGTACCGCGCGTGGTACGGCCTCCCCGCCGATCCCGAGCGCGAGATCACGGTGACCTGCGGCGCCACCGAAGCGATGATCGCGACATTGCTCGCCGTGGTGGATCCGGGCGACGAGGTCGTGATCTTCGAGCCGTTCTACGAGAACTACGGTCCTGACACCATTCTCTCGGATGCGCGGCCCGTTTTCGTCCCGCTCGAGCCGGGCCGGCCGCTCGATCTGGACCGCCTGGCGGCCGCTTTCTCTCCCCGCACCCGCGCGATCGTCGTCAACACCCCCAGCAACCCGTCGGGGCGGGTGCTCGGCCGGGCCGAGCTGGAGGCGATCCGCGACCTCTGCGTGCGGCACGACTGTCTCGCTATTACCGACGAGATCTACGAGCACATGGTGTACGAGGGGACCCACGTTCCCCTGGCGACGCTGCCGGGCATGGCGGACCGGACGATCACGATCAGCGGGGCGTCAAAGACCTTCGGTGTGACCGGGTGGCGGATCGGGTGGGCCATCGCGCCGGAGGCGATCTCCGACGCGATCCGGAAGGTTCACGATTTCCTGACCGT
Source organism: Gemmatimonadales bacterium (assembly GCA_036560625.1). GTDB lineage: Bacteria > Gemmatimonadota > Gemmatimonadetes > Gemmatimonadales > GWC2-71-9 > DASQPE01. Next base: position 1,666 of record DATBQV010000218.1, on the reverse strand, counting down.
CGGTGCGCCGGCACCGCTGCAGGAGGCCGTGGCGGTGGCCCTCGACCGCCTCGACGCCGCCTTCTACCGGGACCTGACCGAATCGTACCGCGCCCGGCGCGAGCTGCTGGTCGACGCGCTCGCGGGTGCCGGGTTCCGCTGCGTGCGGCCCGAAGGCGCGTACTACGTTCTCGCCGATTTCTCCGATCTCAGCGATCTGCCCGATACCGAGTTCTCGGTCTGGCTTTCGCGCGAGGTCGGGGTGACGCCCGTTCCCGGATCCAGCTTCTTCCACGATCCGGCGGACGGTCACTCCTTCGTGCGCTTCGTTTTCTGCAAGACCGACGACATCCTGCTGGAGGCCGCACGCCGATTAGGTGGCCTTCGAACCGGTGGGCGGCATCGGCCCAGCGCGGGGCGGGAAACCGCCGCACGGAGCGGCCTCCAGTCCTGATCCAGCCCCTTGCGCCCGGCGTCACCCGCGCGCACTCTGAGCCAGAAAGGCGGATCATGGGGGCCGACAACTCGCGTTCGCACGTTCGCATCCACTACCCGGCGGCCGGCCGGCCGCGACTGGTGTTGCCCGGCGGCGCCCACGAAGTGCTGGACCTCTCGGCGGAGGGGCTGCTGTTTCGTCTCCCGGAGGGACGGCTCACGCCGGAGCTGGGCAGCCGCCTCGAGGGCACGCTGGAGCTGGTCACGGCGGGGCCGCTCGCCGTACGGGCGCGGGTCGTCTGGGTGGACGGCGATCGCGTGGGTCTTCATCTCTGGCCGGATGCCATTCCCTATCCGGTCCTCCTTGCCGAAGAGCGAAGCGTCGCCCCGACTCGGCATCCGTAGCTCGCATGCCCTTTCTGGATCGCGCGGACGCCGGCCGCAAGCTGGCCCGCGCGTTGGAGCGTTTCCGGAGCCGCGACCCCGTCATCCTCGCCCTGCCGCGCGGCGGCGTGCCCGTCGGGTTCGAGGTGGCGCGGGCGCTGCGTGCGCCGCTCGACGTCATGGTCGTCAGAAAGCTGGGTGCGCCGGGGCATGAGGAGTTGGCGGTCGGCGCGATCGCCCCGGGCGCGATCTACGTGGATCGGTCCATCGTGCGGCAGCTGGGCGTGACTCCCGCGTACCTGGAGCGCGTCGCGGCCACGGAGGCGAAGGAGCTGGAGCGGCGGGAGCAGCTGTATCGGTCGGGCCGGCCGCCGCTCAACGTCGAAGGGCGGGTCGCGATCCTGGTGGACGACGGCCTCGCGACCGGGGCCACGATGCTCGCGGCCGTCCGCTGGGCCCGGGCGCGGGGCGCCGCCCGGATCGTGGCCTGCGTGCCGGTGGCCGCGGCCCAGAGCGCCGCCCTGGTCCGCCGGGAGGCGGACGACGTCGTGTGCCCGTGCGAGACCCCCGACCTGCGCTCCGTCGCCGCGTGGTACGGCGTGTTCGCGCCGGTGAGCGTCGAGGAGGTCGTCGCCCTGCTCGACGCCGGCCCGCTCCCGACGGCCTGAGCCGGCCTCACCCGGTGGCGCGGAGGGCCGCACGCAGCGGCGCGCCCAGCGCGGGCGGCTCCACGCGCTCGACGCGGACCGCCGAGCACCCGACCCACTCGGCGGCCCGCTCCAGGGCCTGCGCCATCTGGGACGCGGCGCCGGCGCCCGCCAGCGAGACCCGGCGCGCCACCAGCGTCCGCCCCTCGCGGGCCGGATCG
>DATBQV010000217.1:0-2999 GCA_036560625.1 Gemmatimonadales bacterium | reverse complement strand
TCCTCGAGGCCGTGGGTGTCGTGCTCGACCTCCATCCGGACCCGTCCGCGGCCGGAGCCCGGTTTGCGCGCGAGTCCGAGCGTGACCGCGGCCCCGAGGGCGTCTCGGCCTTCCTGGGCGAGCTGCTCCGGACCGTCGAGGCCGAGGCCGAGTGCCGGCGCGAGATTCTCGGTGCCTCGGCCGAGGGGGCGCAGAGCGAGCGTGAGGCGCTCGCGCAGGCCGCGGTCGGCGTCATCCTCACCGGCCGGCTCCGGAGCCTCTACCCGCTGGTGCTCCGCCGAGCCGGCGAGCCCGACGTGGGGTGGATCGAGACCCAGTGGCAGCGCCACGCCCAGTTGGGACGGGCGGAGATCGCCGCGCTCCTCGTTCACCGCGATCCCCGCGTGCGGCGCGGCATTCTCACTGCGGGAGCGTTCGAGCCGGAAGACCTGACGGGCATCCTGGGCCGGCTCGCGGACGACGAGCCGGGCGTGCGGGCGGCGGCCTGTCGGGCGCTGGGCCGTCTCGGAGACGGCCGCGCGGCGGCACCCCTCGTCGAGCGCATTCGCGAAGGCGAGCCCGAGGAGCGGGCGGAGGCGGCCGCGGCGCTCGGTCGTCTGCCCATCGAGGCGCTCGAGGGGCTCTGCTCCTGTCTGGATCCGCGCGCCGGCGAAGAGACGGTCGTGGCGGCCCTGGAAGCGGTGCGCGTAGCCCAGGCCAGCGCGTTCGAGGCGGATGTGCTGGCGCTCGCCAAGGCCCCGGCGCCGACGGTCCGCGTGGCCGCGCTCCGTGCCGCGGCCGCCCTGCCGGGCACGCGCGCCGAGGTGGCGCTCTTCCGCGCGCTGGGCGACCGGGATGAGCGGGTGCAGATCGAGGTGCTCGAGCTGCTGGTCGAGCGCGGCGGCGATCGGACCGGGGCGACGCTGGTCGCCCTGCTCTCCGCCGCGGATTCGCTCCGGTTCCGGGTGATCCGCGCGCTCGGTCGGCTCCGCGCGGCGGAAGCCGCCCCCAAGCTGGAATCGCTGTACGCGGAAGCCGCGCTGCACGAGCGGGTCGAGATCATCCGCGCGCTCACCGCGATCGCGCCGGTTGGCGTCGCCGACGTACTCCGCGTGCGCCTGCGGGCCCCGGAGCCGGAGATCCGGCACGTGGCGGCGTTTGGCCTGGCGCAGGTCGCCGGCCCCGATGATCTCCCCACGCTCGTCACGATGGCGGCCGACGACGACTGGGCGCTGCGCAACGAGGCGGCGCGTGGCCTGGGGCGCCTGGCCCGGCCCGAGAGCCGCTCCACCTTGCTCACGCTGGTGCGGGACGTTGAGCCCGTCGTTGCTCGGACGGCTCGCGGCGCGCTCGCCGGCCTCGGGGACGGTCTCGGCACGGCTGCGGCATGACCCCGGCCGATGAGGTCGAATGCAGGCTCCTGTCCGATGTGATTCAGGAGCGGTTCGGCCTGTCGTTCGCCGGCGTCCGGCGCGACATCCTGCTGTCGCGCGTGCGTCCCCGCCTCGCGGCGCTCCGGCTCCCGGCGCTCATCGACTACTACCACTTCCTGCGCTGCCACCCCGACCGTGAGATCGAGTTCGACCGGCTCGCGTGTCAGCTGACGAACAACGAGACGTACTTCTTTCGCGAGCCGCACCACTTCGACATCATCGCGAAGCACGTGGTGCCCGCGCTCGGCGACGCTCTCCGGACGCGCCCGCTTCGAGTGCTCTCGGCCGGGTGCTCCTCGGGGGAGGAGCCCTACACGCTGGCGATCGCGCTCCACGAAGCGGGGCTCGAGCTGCGCGGCATCAGCTGGGAGATCGATGCCTGCGACCTGAACCGGGACCGGATTGCCCGGGCGCGCGAGGGCGTCTACGAGGGGAACGCCCTCCGCGCCTGCGATGCGGAGGCGCTGCGGCGCCACTTCGAGCCGCAGGGCGCCCGTTTCCGGCTGCGCGACCGCTATCGGAAATCGATCCGGTTTTTCGAGGCCAACCTGGCCGCGCCGGGCGGCATGATCGGATTTCCGCCCTACGATGTGATTCTCTGCCGCAATCTGCTCATCTATTTCGACGACGCGGGGTTCGACCGGGCGGTGGGGGTCTTTGCCCGCGCGCTGGCGCCCGGCGGGTGGCTGCTGCTGGGTCACTCCGAATCGCTCATCGACCGGAGCGACGAATTCGTGCCGACCTGGCTCGAGGGCGCCATGATCTATCGGAAGCGAGCGGAGGCGGCCGCATGATCCGGGTCTTCGTGGTGGACGACTCTGCGTTCGCCCGGCGGGCGATCACCCGCGTACTCGGAGCCGACCCCGGGATCAAGGTCGTGGGCGAGGCTGCCAATGGCGAGGAGGCGCTGACCCGGGTGCCGGCGGCGCGCCCCGACGTGATCACGCTGGACCTGGCGATGCCGGGGATGGACGGACTCACGGCGCTCCGGGCTCTCGTCGCGCGCGATCCCGGCGTTCGTGTCCTCATGCTCTCGGTCCACACGCAGGAAGGCGCTGAAGCCACGATCGAGGCCCTGGCCGCGGGCGCGGTGGACTTCGTCGACAAGTCCCGTTTCGGGCTGATGGAGTTCGACGGGCTGGGCCGGGAGCTGCGAGAGCGGATCACGGCACTGGCCGCCGGGCGGGGCAACGGGCAGGGCGTGGCGGTCGAGGGGGTGGGCTCCGGCAGCCGCGCGGGCGATGGTCACGGTTCCCTGGTCGGCCGCCGGCCGATCGACCTGTGTGTCTTGGGCGCGTCCACCGGCGGTCCCGCCGCGATCCAGCACGTGCTCGAGGCGCTGCCCGCGGCGTTCCCGATCCCGCTCGCCATCGTGCAGCACATGCCACCGGGATTCACCGGACCGTTCGCCCGCCGACTCGATCAGCGCTGCCGGCTCCGGGTGCGCGAGGCCGAGGACGGCGACCGGCTCGAGCCCGGCACGGTGCTGATCGCCCCCGCGGGCTACCACATGCGGGTCAACACGAGTCTGGCGGTGACGCTCTCCGCCGACTCGGGGCACGCACGCCACGTCCCCAGTGTGGACGT
>DATBQV010000216.1:0-6089 GCA_036560625.1 Gemmatimonadales bacterium | reverse complement strand
CACCCCGCGGCATGGCCTTCCCGCGCCGCGGAACGTGCAATTTCATCCACGGCTTGGCCATACCCCGGGAGGATTTGACCGGCGCGCGCCGCGGCATGACGATACCCCGGGAGGGTATAGCCATGCCGCGGCAGGGTATGGCTATACCCTCCCGTGTATGGCTATACCCTCCCGGGTATGGCTATACCCTCGCGGGTTTGATCATGCCCGGGTGGGCGCGCGCCGGTTTGGCACTCGGAACGTGGAAAATCCTACAGACGGGCCGGCCGCCGGTCAGCGCGAGGCCAGCAGCGCCTCGAGGCGGTCGAGGTTCTGCTCGTTCGCTTTCGAGGGCGTACTCTTGACCTTGTCGCAATCGGCGGCGGTCTCGAAGCGCACCCGGAAGAGGACCTCAGTGCGGTCGCCGGTCAATGGTATTGTTGAGCAAGTTAGGTACCTCGCCAACTGGTCGCTCAGGCCAAGGAGGATGCTCATGAAACGCCTACTGTCCAGCGCTGCTCTCGTCCTTCTGCTCGCACCGTTCGTCGGCGAAGCTGCCAGCGCGGCAACGCCGACCTCACCGAAGAATGCTCCGCCGGCCGTGCCGGCGAGCGCGGCGGAGTTGCGGTTGTTTTCGCCGGCGCCGCCGGCCTGGGATCCCGCGGTCCTCGAGACTCCCGCGGCACTCCCTGCCGCGCTGCACGCCAGCCCGTGGGCGATCCAGCGTCCGTCGTTCTGCCCCGATCCATGCCCCGCCGCCTGTGATGCCTGTTTTCCCTGCCACCGCAGCGGCCCCTGCCTGATCTGCGATTGCTAGTGGGCTTGTGACAGTTTGGCGCGGGTGCGCGGGGACCCGGAGGCCGATCCAGAGGTACATCAATTATTAGAGAGGCCGATCGTCTGCCGTCTCTGGCCAAGGAGGTCCCCATGAAGATCGCGTTCGAACCGCCCGGCGCCGCCTGCACCCGCGCCGGCACCGTCTCGCTCCTGCTGCTGGCGTTGCTGGCCGCCCGCTCCGGCGCCCAGACCTCGCCGCCCTCGCCGCTCGATCCGCTGACCGCCGCCGAGATCCAGCTCGCGACGACCAACGCCCAGAGCTCCCCGCAGGTCCAGGCGCTCCTCGGCAGCGGCCGCCAGGTCCTCGCCTCGGTCGACTTCATCACCCTCAACAAGGGCCCCGCCGACAACGAGGACCCGAACGTGGCGTTCGACATCGGCCGCTTCGCGCTGGTGAGCTTCTGCCGCTACTCCGGGAACCTCGGCGTCACCGCCGTCGTCGACGTGCGGAGCGGCGCCGTCTCGCAGGTGACGTCGCTGAGCTGCGACGACGTGGCGACGGCCGCCTCCGAAGTGCAGGCCGTGCGCGACCTGGCGGTGGCCAACGCCAGCGTGCGCCAGATGCTGGGCCCCGACGCCAGCACCTTCCAGGTGCAGGCCGATCCCGAGGCGGCGGCGCCCGCCAACCTGGTTCAGGCGCTGCGCATCCAGGCGGCCGACGCGGCCGATCCGTGCTTCGGGAGGCGCTGCTTCCTGGTCCTCTTCCGCCGCGCCAACACCTACTCCTCCGGCGGCCGAACCGTCGTCGACCTGACAGGTCAGACGGTGACCTTCACCCCCGCCAGCACGATGATCGCGGCAAGGAGGCACCCATGAGAAACCTGACAGGCACCTGCTTCGCGCTGGCCGCTGCGGCTCTCCTCGCGCTCCTCCTCCTCTCCCCGGTCCCCGCCGCGGCGCAGGGCTGCAGCGGGATCCATCGCGTCGAGCAGGCGTTCCCCACCGCGGGACCGGAGGAGACCCGCTGGATCGTCTGCTGGCTGCCGATGAAGGGTCCCGGCCTGGTGATCACCGGCGCGTTCTTCCGCAAGACTCCGACCTCGCCCTGGATCCGGGTCCTCTGGGACGCTCGCGTGGCGGAGATCTTCGTCCCCTACCACGTCCCCAACCAGAACGATCGCTTCTTCGACGTCGGCTTCGGGTTCGACTGGGTGCGGCTCACCGCCACCGAATGCCTCAACGGCACGCTGCTCGGAGCGGGCCCCCATCACAACGACATCTGCAAGCTCGTGCGCGACCGGGGGCTGGCCTGGATGGACTACGCGAGCGCGCGGAGGGGCGAGGAGCTGGTCCTCTGGGGAGCCATCGGCGCGGACAACTACAACTACATCACCGAATGGACCTTCCGCGACGACGGCGTGATCGAAGGCAGGGTCGGCTCCACCGCCGAGGTCCTGCCGGGCGCCGAGACGACCAACCACACCCACGACGTCACCTGGCGCCTGGACCTCGACATCAACGGTTTCGCCAACGACTCGGTCGACCTCATGAGCCACAACGTGGCCGGGCTCAACGAGAGCGACACGGTGACCAACGTCGCCAGCGAGGCGGGGCTGACCTGGGACCCGCAGCACTTCCACTCGCTCTTCATCCACGACGCCAACCTCAAGAACGGACAGAACCACACCACCATGTACGACCTGATGCCGATGCGTTACGGCAACCAACGCCATCAGGAGACCTACTCGGGTAACGACCTGTGGGTCACCCTCTTCAATCCGACCGAGCTCAGACCGCGACGGCTGCCCAGCTACATCAACCCGCCGCAGAACGTCCACAACGCCGACGTCGTCGTCTGGTACACCTCCGCGGCTCACCACTTCGTACGCGACGAGGACGAGAAGGAGACCCTGCTCATGTGGGTCGGCTTCATGCTGAAGCCGCACGATCTCTTCGACAGCACGCCGCTCTACCCGTAGGCCGGTCGCCGGGAGCGCAGGGGGGCCGGGACGATCAGCCGGTTCCACAGATAGACGTGCTTGTCGGGGGCGGGCTCCCCGAGCCGCAGCCCTGCGCCGGGCGGCCGACCGGTATGGGCAGAGAAGGATGCGCTGCGGCCAGAGTCAGGATGGCTTGGCGGGAGCCGTGGCTTCGGCGCGCGCCACGGCGCGTCAAGTTGGGCGCCCACCCGCGGCGAAACAAGCCGCCCTTTCACGCTGCAAGCCGTCCCGAGCGAGTTCTCGGCGTCCCGCGGGGTGTGCAAGCCGTCCCGAGACGAAACAAGCCGTCGTTTCACGCTGCAAGCCGTCCAGAGCGAATTCTCGGCTTTCGGTGCGAAATGCCGGCCGGCCGCGTCGGCGGGAGGAAATCGACAGGTCACCCTCGGCTGTGGGGCGGCGAAGGGGGAACCGGAGGCGGAGCTCGAGAGTCTATCCAGGCATGCGCTCGCCTCTCGCGACCGGGAAGGATGCCCCGCCGGGGCGAAAGGCGGGGTGTGCGAGGACGGCGACGCGCGTCGCGCTCGGGGTCGGGCTCGCGGTCCTCGCCGTGGGCGCGATCCTGATGTACGTGCTTTGGCTGGCGAGCCCCTCCGATCCGCCTCGCGGGCGGTACGTCCCGATCGTCGCCAGGATCCGCAGCCTCCACCTGGCGGCCGGCGAGCGTCGCAGGTTTCGGCTCGCGAATCCCGCCGACCCGACGACGCTCCGGGGGGACACCTCCAGGTATGGCCTTCTGATCGGCCAGGGCGCCGGCACCGTCTGGGCCGAGAGGGACGCGGCGGGGAGACTGTTCGTCGCGATCGAGACCGTCGATCACGGCCACGCCGGCGAGTTCGGCCGAGGGTGACCCCGATCGCATCGCACAGATGCTGAGCGACAGCGCAAAGGCGGTGCGGGACGCGATACAGGGCAGGGTCGAGGCCGGCCGGGACATGGACCTTCACTACGACCACCCGATCCTCCTGCTCCAGCACATGGTCTGGCACGAGGGCTACCACCACGGTCAGATCAAGCTGGCCCTCAAGGCGGCAGGCCACCCCCTCACCGACGACGAAGCCGGGCCGGTCACGTGGGGTGTGTGGATGCGCAAGAAGTAAGCGGTTCTCTCGATCGCCTGCTACATGAGCCCCAGGGCTTTTCTGTGGGCCGCGTACCAGTCCAGGTAGTCCCTCATGCAGTCGGCGACCGTGAGATGACCGCTCAGCCGCGGACGTCCGCGCCCCGCTCGGCCAGGAGCTCGCGCAGGATGGACCGGTGGCAGAGAGCCTCGTCCTCGCAGTAGCAGCCGACCGAGACATTCGCGCCATGTGACAGCGCGGCGAGGAGGTCGAGCACCCGGCTCGCCTCCGGCCGGTTCATCTCGGCGCGGAACCTGCGGGCGAGCGCCGCCCAGGCGCTCGTCGAGCGGCTCGCGCGCATCGCCTTCATGAGCTCCAGGCTGGGCGCGAGATTGGGGAGCCAGACGTCGTACCAGTCGTCCGCCGCGTACCTCTCCTTGGGCACGCCGCGCGGCGGCCGCCGCACGGTGCCGATGCGGAGCCCTTCGTCGCGCGTGCGCGGGCTGCCAAGCTGAACGATTCGCAGGGCCATGGAGAGGGAGCGCGCCGAGACGATCAGCCGGAGGTGCACTCCTTCAGGTAGGAACGGAACAGCATGCTGAAGTCCGTCAACACCACCTTGCCTCCCCGGGAGCACTGCGCGGCCTCGTGACAGAGCATGCAGCTCGACCAGGTCAGGGCGCCGGTCTTGTCGTCGGGGGGATACTTCGTGGCCGTGATGGTGGCGACGATCATGTCGTCGAGCGTGCTGTCGGGCAGAGCGAAGGTGCTGCCGTCGTCCCGCACGCGCACGGCCGGCACCTGGCTCGCCAGCGTCTGATCTCCCAGCAGGTAGCTCTCGAGGACCGTGTTGCGGGCGATCGAAACGTTGTCCGAGTTCCTCGGCAGCGGTCTGCCGCCGGGCTTGCCGCCGTCGGTCCACTGGGCGACCATGAGCCGGTAGTGCTTCCACGGGGCGGGCAGGGCCGCCTGCCAGACCCGGTTGACGGCCGCCGGGAGCGGGATCTCGTTGGCGGCGCGCTGGATCTGCGGCCGGGTGTACGGCGCGAGCGGCGTGTACTCCGCCTTCGTCATGTCCGCGGGACGGCTCCAGAGATAGACGTGCTTGTCGGGGGGCGGGCTCCCCGAGGGCAGCAGGGGCTGGCGGTTGTTCGCCACGTCCCCGATCGCCCGCTTGCCGTCGTTGTAGGTGGGGGCGAGGCCGGGCGGCGCGCCGACGGCTTCATAGTTGTCCGCCTGCTCGAAGGTCGTCCAGATCCACTGCGGCTGGCGGCGCGTCTTCTGGATGACGTGGAGCCCGACCAGGCCGACCGGCACCTGCTCGATGGTGAATCCCCCCTGCTTCGAGGAGTCCTGGTCCGCGCTCACGACGATGTCCGCGGTCGTCCAGTAGTAGCGGGCGAGGATCTCCGGCTTCTCCGTCGGCCATGAGCGCGGGAAGATCCGCCAGGCGGCCTTGACCACGATCGAGCCGGCGGGGAGGTCGAGATCGCCGGCGGCCATCACCCCGGCCGCCGTGTCGAGGCCCTTGCTCGTGATGAAGTCGGCCATCCTGGGGTTGAGCCGGATCTCGTAGATCGCATAGTTGCCGAGCTGATCGATGAGGGGCCAGTTCGAGCCGGCCTGCAGGTTGTGGCTGGCCTCGAACGGCTGAGAGTCGCCGCTCGCGCCCGCCGCGAAGAGCCCCGTTCCGGAGTGGCTCAGATAGAACACCTTGCGGCCCGCGCCATGCCCGCGGGCCGCGGGGAACCCGCTCGCGATGCTCCCTGGCTGGAAGATATCGATGGGATCGACGAACGTCTCCCACACCCGCGGCACGCGCGGCTCCTCGCCGATCGTCTTTCCGCGCTGGGCACCGCTCGGCCCGGAGGGCGAGCTCAGCGCCACGAACAGGGCCCAGGCGTGGTTGTCGAAATCGTCCCGGCGTGCCGTCGCCGCCACGTCCTGAGGCACGCTGGAGCTGAGGACGGGCCGCCGCGCCGGCGGCGAAGCGCCGAGGAGCCCGATGAACAGTGAACCCAGACCGAGCGCCGCCAGGACAGCGGCGACGAGTGCCGCGCTCTGCCTCCCTGCCGTCATAGTGCGCGCTCCTTTTGCCGCTACACGAAGTCCAGCTCCCCGGAGCTGGGCGACAGACCCTATACCTGGCACTGTCCGCTCGGGACAGGCGACTGCAGCGAGCTCTGCGGAGAGGTGGATGATTCTAGCGCAACCGGGGCGCCTTACGACGCGCGCTATCGGCGAATTGCGGGAAGGGGGCGTTCCTTCCCCCTAG
>DATBQV010000215.1:0-3505 GCA_036560625.1 Gemmatimonadales bacterium | reverse complement strand
GATGAAGGACCTCGACGACACGACCATGTATCGCGAGATCCGGAGCTTTCCCGCGGCGACCACGATGCGAATCGGGCGCGAAGGCGCGCGCCTCGAGGATGCGCGTGCGCTGCGCTACTGGGCGCCTCCACGGCAGCGTCTCGCCGCAACCGACATTTCGCTCGATGAGGCGGCCGCCGAGCTCCGCAACCGGTTGTTCGATGCCGTGTCGCTTCGGCTCCGCGCCGACGTGGAAGTCGCCTGCGAGCTGAGCGGCGGCATGGACAGCTCCTCGATCGTCGCAGCGGCGGCCACGCTCCGCGACCGCCCGATCACGACGTTCACGGTGAAAGTGCCGGAGCAGGACGAGGAGCCGTTCGCCCGGACGATGCTGGAGCGTTACCGGCTCGACTATCGGGTGATGCTCCGGCCCGAGCGAGCGTTCCTCGGTGATGCCGACGACTTCACGGCGCTGATGGAGGAGCCCTACCACTCGCCCAATATCTACACCCATTTCCTGATGCGCCGCAGCATGAAGACGGACGGAGCCTTCGTCGTCCTCGCGGGCGCCGGTGGCGACGAGGTGCTCGCCGGCTACGAGCACCTGTTCTGGCCCCGCGCCGCGGCCGAGCTGTGCGACGCGGGCCTCCGCGATCACGTGGAGCGGTACGATCGCGCGCGAGGCTGCTACCGCGCGCCGACGATCCGTCAGCGCCTGAGCGGCCGCTGGTGGCGGGCCCGGGCTGCCGCCTTCAACGCGGCGAAGAGGCTCCTCGGCCGCACGCTCGCGCCGGCCCTCGAGGGCCTGTCGGCGGATGCGTACCAGGCGCGGTACGCGAGCCTCAGCTTCCAGCAGCAGCAGCTCTATCACCAGCGCGTGGCGATGCTGCCCTACTACCTGCGCAGCAACGACCATTTCACGATGGAGATCCCGATCGAGGCGCGCTACCCCTTCCTCGACTACCGCATCGTCGAGCTGGGGCTCCAGGTGCCGATCCAATACCTGTTCCAGGACGGCTGGACGAAATACCTGCTGCGGCGCGCCATGGAGGGTCATCTCCCCAGGGAGATCGTCTGGCGGCGCGAGAAAATGGGATTCCCGTTCGACTACCAGGGCTTCCTCAACTCGAGCCGCCCGGAATTCGAGCCCGCGCTTCACCGTCTCGACGTCCTCGGGACCTCGCCGGACCGCTACGGCAGCTATGACGCCCTGCTGGCCGCCGACCCGATGAAGCTGTGGCGCCTCTGTTCAACCGCCCTCTGGCTGGGGAAGGAAGAGGCCGTCACCGAGACCAGCTCCGAGACCGCGGCCTAGCCCTCCGGACGCCCTAGTCGGACAGCCGATGTCGCGGAGGCGCCACGACATGGCGCCTCCTGCCCACCACGCTACCAGGCCAACAGTAGCACTGCTAAGATCAATATTTACAATTTGTTACGACTCTCCATACGGCTCGTGTGGGCGGCACGATTCTGGCCCCTCCCCGGGTCACCGCTTACCACGGATGGGGTGGATGAGTGAGCCGAGCAGCTGGTACGAGTCGGAATCGGCGCAGCCCGGGCAGGATAGCCCGCGCCGTTGGGGGACGCCAAAGTCCCAGGCTCCGACGCGGCCCCGGCTCGAGTGGGCGGCGTGGACCAACCGCTCCATTTCGGGGGTGGACATACGCACCGGGCCCGTGCAGGAGTGCGCGAGCCTGTCCGAGTGGGCGATGTGGTCGCAGCACGGCCCCACCATCTGGCGAACGCCCCGGTTCGAAGGCAAGCCTCACTTTTACCCGGTCTACCGGTACGGCGATCTCTACTCCTATTCGCTCCTCTCGCTGATCCTCCATAAGGGCAGCCTCCGGCTGAATCCGCTCGTCGTCAACGAGATCGCGAGCCGTACTTACCCCTACCAGTCCGGCGCCGCGACGCTCGACGCGGAGATCGTGCGGCTGGGCGGCCCCGTGAAGAGCAGTCGGCGAATCCGGAGCCCCGAGGAGTTCGCGCGTCGAGTCGCCACCGGCATGCGGGCCGATGCCGCCACGACCGAGCGGCTCAATCCCGGCTACACCAACGTGCTGATGTGCGGCGGCCGGGACAGCCTGAACATGCTGCTCGTGCCCTGGCAGAATCCCGTCCTGGTGATGAGCGCGTCGCCAAACTACGACCTGGTTCGCGCGTTCATGGCGGACAACGGACTCAGGTTCGACCTGATCGAGCTGCACGATACGGATGCTTCCCTGCTGGACGTCGAGGTGCTGGTCAACGTGTGCCGAAACGACCTGGCGCACTGCCGGTGGGGACCTCAGCTCGCACGACTCGCGCGCGAGCTGAGTGGGCGGCTGATCTTTTGGAAGGGCCAGCTGGGCAGCCCATTCATGACGGCCAAGTGGAAATACTTCTGCCACGACCGGGACCGCCTCGCCGAGCTGACCGACCGCATCGTCCGGATGGCCGGGGGCCGCGGCAGGCATCGCCTGCGGCGCTGGCTCCACGAATCCTCGATCCTCCAGCAACGCTGCCAGACCGCCTCCTGGGACCGGGGGGCGATGTGGCAGGGCGCGCACGTGTCGATCCTGCGCCAACTGACGGGCGCGCTGGTCGCGTCGATTTATCACGGGCCGGCGATGCGTGAGGTTCGAGAGGCGGTCGACCTTCGTCTGGCGGTTCCCTATGACGTCCGGCCGCTCATCGGCGAGTGCCTGAGCGGAAGCCCCCTGGTCTATCCGTCGGCAAACCCGGGGCCGGGACCGTCGGCGATCCGTGCCGGCTGTTCGGGTGTGTCGACGCTCGTCGAGTCGGTGCGGCGGATCGGCGTCCCGGTGTTCGGGGAATAGGTCAGGCAGCCTCGGGGCGGGCGGGCCGCGACGGGGCGGTGCGCAAACGATACCGCCGCCGCTGCGAGGCGGTGAGGTGCACGATCATCTCCCCGATCAGCCCGAGGGCGACGGACTGAATCCCCAGCACCATCAGCAGCACGGCGAGCAGCAGCAGGGGGCGGTTCGCCAGACTCTCGCCCGCCAGCCGCTGGAAGAACAGCACGGCCAGCAGAATGGCGCCGAGGCCCGAGAGCAGACTGCCGATGAGGCCAAAGAATCGGAGCGGCTTCTCGGTGAACTTGAGCAGGAAGAGCAGGCCCACGACATCAATCAGCCGGCGCAGGTAGACGCCGGGGCTGTAGACGCGGCTCCGCATCGCTGCGGGATGCACCGGGCTCTGGACTTCCTCGACGACGAACCCTTCCCGGAGGGCCAGGAGCGGCAGGAACCGCGCGAACTCGCCATACAGCGGCACCTCCTGCACCACCTCTCGGCGCAGGGCGCGCACGCCGCAGGCCACGTCGTGCAGCCGGCCGCCGGTGATGCCTCCCACGAACAGATGGAGGATCCGGTTCTGGAGCCGATTGACCAGCGAGTCCCGCCGGGGGTAGCGCCACGCCACGGCGAGATCGGCCCCGCCTTCGACCCGCGCGAGCAGGGCCGGAATCGCGGAGGCCTCGGTTTGAAGGTAGGCCGGCAGTGTGACCAGCAACGTGCCGCGGGCG
>DATBQV010000214.1:0-1944 GCA_036560625.1 Gemmatimonadales bacterium | reverse complement strand
GGGCAGAGAGACCGCCTCCCGCGCCGTCTCCTGGAACGCCAAGACGACCTGGAAGAGCGGCGATTGGCCGAGCGTTCGTTCGGGAGCGAGCTCCTGAACGAGCCGCTCGAGCGGCAGCTCCTGATGCGCATAGGCCTCGAGCGCGACCTCTCGCGCGCGCTTGAGCAGGTCGAGGAAGACCGGATCGCCTTCGAGATTCGCCCGCATCGCGAGCGTGTTGACGAAGAACCCGATGAGGTTCTCCGTCTCCACTCGATCGCGCCCCGCGATCGGCACGCCGATGCCGAAGTCGAGCTGTCCGGTGTAGCGGCTGAGGAGGGCCTCATAGACCGCCATGAGGACGATGAACGGAGTCGCCCCATGGCGCCGCGCGGTCTCCCGGATTCCTTCGCAGAGCGCCTGCGGCACGACGAGCGAATGATTGCGGCCCAGGAAGCTCGGCTGTGCCGGCCGCGGCCGGTCGGTCGGCAGGTCCAGAACGGGCACCCCCGCGAGCTGCTCCTTCCAGTAGCCGAGCTGGCTCGCCAGCACCTCTCCCGACAGCCAGCGGCGCTGCCATGCCGCGAAGTCGGCGTACTGGATCGCCAGCTCCGGCAAGGGCGACGCCCGGCCCGCCAGGTATGCTCCGTAGAGCGCCGAGAGCTCGCGCACCAGGATGCCCGTCGACCAGCCGTCGCTCACGATGTGGTGCATCGTCGACAGCAGGGCGTGCGACGCCGTGCCCAGGCGCACCACCAGCAGCCGCAGCAGGGGACCACGCTGCAGGTCGAACGAGCGCCTCGCCTCGGCGCGCGCCAGGCGCCGCGTCTCCTCCGCCGCCGCGGCGCCCAGGCCGCCAAGATCCACCACCGGCACCGCCGGCGCCTCCCACCCGCCGATCCGCGCCGCCGGCTCGCCGCCCACCACCCCGTACGTCGTGCGCAACACCTCGTGCCGACGCACGATCTCGCCCACCGACCGCCCCAGCGACGGCAGGTCCAGGGCGCCCGTGAGGACCACCGCGTGCGGCACGTTGTAGACCGTGTTGCCGGGAGCCAGCTGGTCGAGGAACCACAGACGCTGCTGCGCGAACGACAGCGGCAGCGGGCCCTCACGAGCCGTCGACTCCAGGGGAAGGGCCGACGACGGCTCTCCCATCTTCATCGCTTCGACGATCGACTCCGCGAGGCGAGACACCGTCGGCCGGTCGAACAACGCCCGCACCGGAAGCGTCACCCCGAACGCCTCGCGAATCCGCGAGATCACCCGCGTCGCCAGCAAAGAGTGGCCGCCGAGATCGAAGAAGTTGGCCTCGATCCCCACCCGCTCCACCCGCAGCGCCTCCGACCAGATCCCCGCCAGCACCTCCTCGAACGGGTTGCGCGGCGACGCCGGCTCCCGACCCTCCTCGCCGGGGACCTCTCCCGGTGCGGGCAGCGCCCGCCGATCGAGCTTGCCGTTGCGGCTCAGCGGCAGGCTGCGCAGGCACACGAAGCGCGAAGGAACCATGTAGGCCGGCAGGATCGCGCTCACGAACGTGCGCAGCTCCGGAGCCGAGAATCGATCCCCCGCCCTCGGCACCACGTACGCCACCAGGCGCTTGTCGCCCGGCTCGTCCTCGCGGCCCACCACCGCGGCCTGCGCCACCTCCGGATGACGACGCAGAGCACCCTCCACCTCCCCAGGCTCGATGCGATACCCCCGCAACTTCAACTGATCGTCATCGCGACCCAGGAACTCCAGCACCCCCTCCGGCCGATGCCGGCCCAGGTCGCCCGTCGCGTACATCCGACCTCCCGGCTCGACGCTCCACGGATCGGGCAGGAACCTCGACGCCGTCAGCTCCGGACGCCCCAGGTACCCGCGCGCCACACCCGCGCCCGCCACGTAGAGCTCGCCCGAGACCCAACACGGAGTCGGCGACAGCCGACGGTCCAGCACGTAGACCCGGCTGTTCGCCAGCGG
>DATBQV010000213.1:0-14779 GCA_036560625.1 Gemmatimonadales bacterium | reverse complement strand
ACGAAGTCACGGCACTTCGAGCCAACGGGATAAGCGTGCCGCAGATCCTCCGGCCCCTGCTCGGATGGGGCGTGCTCATGTCTGCGCTCACGTTTCTCTTCGTGGACCAGGTGCTCCCCGAGACCAACGCCCGGCTTCGCGGGCTCCTCATCGACATCGGGCGGAAGAAGCCGACCTTCGAGCTGCGCGAGCAGGTGATCAATGAGGTGCCGCCGTCCAAGTATTTCCTGCGGTCGGGGCGGATCGACGGCGCGACGGGGCAGCTCCGCGGCGTCACCATCTACGACGTGGGCGACGAGCACGTCCGCCGGGTGATCTACGCGGACAGCGGGTTCATGGCCTATGCGCCGGGGGGTCGAGATCTCACCCTCCAGCTCTATCACGGCGTGATCCACCAATACAAGACCGACGAGGCCGATCGCTTTCAGGTGACGGAGTTCGCTTCGAACGGCATCCGGGTCAGGAATGTGTTCGACGAGCTGGAGCGGAACACCTCGGACCAGATCCGGGGCGACCGCGAGATGTCGAGCTGCGAGATGTTCGCCGTCGTTCGCGACGCAGATCGGGATGAAGGCAGGGCGGAGGCGGATCGGCGGTTCCTGCTCGACCGCGACTTGCGCGAGTTGCTGCGCCTGCCGCTGGTCAAGCCGGACACGACCCACCCGCCCGCACCGGGCGACTACTGCGTATGGCTGGCCCACCTCCGCACGGCGATCAAGGCTCGGCTGTTGCCGAAGAGCGCCGCCGCCCAGACGCCGGCACCGGCACGGGCTCTTCCGTCCGGTCTCCGTTCGCGTGACACGACCGGGGTCGACCTGCCCGCGCGCCTGTCGGCGTACGCCGAAGTCGCGCTCGTGTCCGCGCGGGTCTCGGACGCCAATCTCCAGCAGGACCGCTACATGGTCGAAATCCACAAGAAGTGGGCGATCAGTCTGGCCTGCGTCTCGTTCGTGCTGGTGGGGCTGGCCATGGCGCTGCGGTTCCCCCGCGGCGGCATGGGACTCGTGATCGGCGGTGGACTGGCCGCGTTCTCGATCTACTATGTGGGGCTCACCGCGGGCGAAGCGCTCGCGGACCGTGGGCTCCTGTCGCCCGGCCTCTCGATGTGGCTGCCGAATCTGATTCTCACGGCGGCGGGCGTGGTGGGTCTGATCCTGGTCAACCGGCAGCCGGGCCTGAACCGCGGCGGCGATTTCCGCGAGCTGCTCGATACGATCCGCTACCGCTTCCGTTTCCGTCGGAGGGCCGCGTGATCCCGCGCCTGCTCGACCGCTACATCCTTGGCCTCTGGCTCAGGATCTTCGCGCTCACCGTGCTCGGGTTCCCGATCGTTTCCATTCTCATCAACCTCACCGATTCGCTCAACAAGCTGCTCGATCGCGGTCTCACCGTGCGCCAGATCGTGGTGAGCTACGTGTACTCCGTGCCCGAGAACATGTTCCTCGTGCTCCCGGCCGCGGTGCTCTTTGCCACCGTGTTCACGGTGGGCAACCTGGCGCGGCATTCGGAGCTGACCGCGGCCAAGGCGGGTGGCCAGAGCTTCCGCCGCCTCGTGCTACCCCTGGTGCTCGCATCGATCTTCGCGACCGGCCTGGCGGTGGTCGTGGGCGAGCTGGCGCCGGGCTCGACCGCGAAGCAGCTCAAGATCCAGAAAGCCCAACCGGAGGGCCCGACGTCGGCGCGGTTCAACTTCGTGTATCGCGGCGATCAGGGCTGGGTGTACACCATCCGGTCGCTCGAGACGGCGACGAAAAAACTCAAGGGCTTGCTGTTCGAGCGGCAGGGGACGGGCATCAAGTACCCCGGTCTGGTCGTCACGGCGGACAGCGCGACATACGACACGGACCGGCACGTCTGGCGACTGTGGAGCGGCGCGAGCCGGATAATCGCCACACCGGAGCGCCAGGCAAGCTTCAGCTTCCGCTCGCTGCGCATGCGGAGCTTCGTGCAGACGCCCGGCGACCTCATGGCCGAGCCCAAGGCACCCGACGAGATGCGCTACGCCGAGCTGGGCCGCTACATCGAGGCGCTCCAGCGGTCGGGGAACGATGCGAACAAGCTGATCGTCGAGCAGGCGCTCAAGCTCGCCATCCCGGCCACGTGTCTCATCATCGCGGTCTTCGGCGCGCCGCTCGCGGTCACGTCGCCGCGGGCGGGCATGGGGTTCGGCATTGCGATCAGCCTCGCCACGACGGTGTTCTTCCTGCTCCTGATGCAGATCGCGAAGGCGGTCGGCGCGGGCGGCCTGATCAACCCGACGGCCGCGGCATGGATCCCCAACGTGATGTTCCTGGCCATCGGCCTGGTGCTGCTCGCGCGCGTACGGACGTAGCCCGGCCGCCGCCCCGCCTATATTCTCCCACATGGACAACGCGGCTCCGCTCATCATCGGCTCCGGCATCGCGGGCCTGTGGACCGCATGGCGCCTGGCGGCGGAGGGCCGGCGCGCGCGCCTGGTCACCAAGGAAACCCTCGCCGACAGCGCCAGCGCCTGGGCCCAGGGCGGGATCGCGGTGGCGCTCGGCCCGGGCGATAACCCGGTGCAGCACGCGGCCGATACGCTGGCCGCCGGCGACGGGCTCTCCGACCCCGAAGCCGTCCGCATCCTCACCAACGAAGGACCCGACCGGATCCGCGAGCTGCTCGCGATGGGCGCGACGTTCGATCGGGGTCCCGACGGCAGGCTCCGCTTCGGGCTGGAGGCCGCGCACACTCGCCCCCGGATCATCCATGCCGGTGGCGATCGCACCGGCGCCGCGCTGGTGGCGTTTCTCACCGGCGTGATCCGCGAGCACCCCCTCATCGAGATCCTCGAGCACACCGAAGCCAAGGGCCTGATCGTCGAGGGGGACCGAGTGACCGGAGCGCTCCTGGTCCAGCCCGATCGGTCCGCATTCGTGGTTCGCGCCAACGCGGTGGTGCTCGCGACCGGCGGCGTCGGGCAGCTCTACGCCGTCACCACCAATCCGCGAGTGGCCACCGCGGACGGCTGGGCCATGGCGTACCAGGCCGGCGCCGAGCTTCGGGACTTCGAGTTCCTCCAGTTCCACCCCACGGCGCTCAAGCTGCCGGGAGTGAATCCCGCGCCGCTCATCTCGGAGGCGGTGCGCGGGGCCGGGGCCGTGCTCGTGGACCGGAACGGCCATCGCTTCGCGCTCGATCACGACGCGCGCGGTGAGCTGGCGCCGCGGGACGTGCTCGCGCGCGCGGTGGCGGGCGCCGACGCGGCGGGCGGCGCCTGGCTCGACGCGCGGCAGGTCCCTGACTTCGGTCGCCAGTTCCCCGGCATCTCGCAGATGCTCGTGAGTCACGGGCTCGATCCCTCGCGTGACCTGCTGCCGGTGGCGCCGGCGCTTCACTACGCGATGGGGGGCATCCGCACCAACCTCAACGGCCGGACGAGTCTCCCGGGGCTCTGGGCCGTGGGCGAGTGCGCTCACACGGGCGTCCACGGCGCGAATCGTCTCGCCTCGAATTCGCTGCTCGAGGGCCTGGTGTTCGCCGATCGGGTTGCCCGGGCCTTGCCGCCGGACGGCACCGCCGCACCCGAGCCCACCGGCCCGGTGCCGGGAGAAGGGCTCGCGGACACGTTGCCGTCGGAGGAGAGCGAGGCCGTCCGCGCGGACATGCGCGCGGTGATGACCGCCGACGTAGGCCTCCAGCGGACCGAGCGATCCCTGCTCCACGCGGAAGAGTGCCTGTCGGCGCTCGCGCGCCGGGTGCCGTCCGGCGATTGGCGGACGGAGAACCAGCTACTCGTCGCCACGCTCATCACCCAGGCCGCCCGGCGTCGGCGCGAAAGCCGTGGCGGCCACCGCCGGCTCGATTACCCGCCCAAGGTCCGCACGTCCGAAGCCGTCTGATGGCCCTGCCGCTCCCCGTCATCGAACCCGCGGACCTCACGCCCGCCGCCGTCGCCGCGCTGCAAGCCGACATCCGCGCGCTGGCGCGGGAGCGGAACGCCGTGCTGCTCGCGCACAACTACCAGCGCCCCGAGGTCCAGGACGTCGCCGATTTCGTGGGTGACTCGCTCGGCCTGTCGCGCCAGGCAGCCAGGACCGAGGCCGACGTGATCGTCTTCTGCGGCGTCCATTTCATGGCGGAGACCGCCAAGATCCTCTCGCCCGGCAAGAAGGTGCTCCTCCCCGACCTGCGCGCGGGGTGCTCCCTCGCCGCGACGATCACCGGTGAGCAGGTGCGCGAATGGAAGGCGCAGTTCCCCGGCTACATCGCGGTCGGCTATGTGAACACCACGGCCGAGGTGAAGGCCGAGCTGGACTACGCCTGCACCAGCGGCAACGTGCTGGACGTGATCGACGCGATCCCCGCCGACAAGGGCATTCTCTTCCTGCCCGACTTCTTCCTCGGCGCCCACGTGCGCCGGATGCGCCCCGACCGCAAGGTCGAGGTGTGGCTCGGCGAGTGTCACGTTCACAAAGGGATCAGTCCGACGACGCTCGAGGCGCAGCGGAAGGAACACCCGGACGCCGAGGTGCTCGTGCATCCCGAGTGCGGCTGCGCCGGACAGCTTATCTACGAGATGGGCCGCGGCGGGATTCCGACCACGGGGCTCCACATCGCGTCGACCGAGGGGATGATCCGGCTGGCCAAGGAGCGCCCGGCGCCGGCGTTTATCGTGGCCACCGAGACCGGGATC
Organism: Gemmatimonadales bacterium; assembly: GCA_036560625.1. GTDB lineage: Bacteria > Gemmatimonadota > Gemmatimonadetes > Gemmatimonadales > GWC2-71-9 > DASQPE01. The sequence continues at coordinate 10,122 of DATBQV010000213.1, read as the reverse complement.
CTCCACCGGATGCGGCAGGTCGCGCCCGACAAGCGGTTCTACCCGGCCGACCCCGAGGCCGTCTGCGCCTTCATGAAAACGATCACGCTGGCCAACGTCCGCGACGCCCTGCGGCTCGACCGCTACGAGATCACCGTGCCGGACGAGATCGCGCGCCGGGCCCGCTTGTCGCTCGACCGCATGGTGAGCCTGGGCAAGTGATGCCCGATTTCGGGGCCGACGCTGAGCGGCTGGCGGCGATCGCGCTCGCGGAAGATGGCCACTGTGACGTCACCAGCGACGTGACCGTCTCGCCGACGGAGCGGGCCTCGGCGCGGCTCGAATTCCGGAGCGATGGCCTGCTCGCAGGCCGTGTCTATGCGGAGGCGGTCGCCCGCGCGTGCTCCTGTACCGTGGACTGGCGGGCCGCCGAGGGCGAGCATGTGCGCCGGCATGCGGTCGTCGGGGAGATGGCCGGCCCGTTGGCGCCGCTCCTTCGGGCCGAGCGCCCGCTGCTCAACCTGCTCCAGCGCGCCTCCGGTATCGCGACCGCCACGCGGGCTTACGTCGGCGCCGTCACCGGCACCACCGCCCGCATTCTCCACACGCGAAAGACCGCGCCAGGCCTCCGGCTCCTCGACGTGGCCGGCGTTCTGGCCGGCGGCGGTGCTCTGCACCGGCTCGACCTCGCCCATACGGTGATGGTCAAGGACAACCACTGGCGCGCGCTCGCGGCGCAAGGCGTGACGCTGCGCTCGGCGCTGGCGCAGGCCAGTGCGCGCGGCGTCGAGGCGCTTCAGGTCGAGGTCGAGTCGGAGGCCCAGCTCCAGGCGGCGTGCGAGGCCGGCGCCACTCGGCTCCTGCTCGACAACCAGTCGCCCGAGACCGTCCAGCGGTGGGCGGCCGCGGCGCGGGCGATGGCGCCGGGCATCGAGATCGAAGCGACCGGCGGGATCACGCTCGACAACGTGCGGGCCTACGCGTTGGCGGGAGCCGATTTCATCTCGGTGGGCGCGCTGACGCACAGCGTGAAGGCGGCGGATATAGCCCTGGAGATAACGGAGTAAACAGTAAACAGTGAACAGTGAACGGTGAACGGTGAACAGGAGCGCGGCCCCTGAGCTCCCCCCTGTTTACTGTTCACTGTTTACGCTTTTTCCAGAATACGTAGACCGGCAGACCGGCGAGGAGAATGGCGAACGTCACCCCCGTATTCACTGGATCGGTGATGAGCGCATTCACGACCATCCCGACCGATGCCAGCAGGAAGACCGCGGGCGTGATGGGATAGCCAACCGTTCGGTAAGGTCGCGGCAGGTCAGGGCGGGTCCGCCGCAGGACGTACACGCCCGCCACCGCGAGCGCGTAGAACGGCCAGATCCCCAGGATGAACTTGTCGGCAAGCTGCTGGAAGTCGTTGAGCAGCACGTACACCACGCCCAGAACCGTGGCGAGCGCGATAGCAACCGAGGGGCTCTTGAACCGCGGCGAGACGGCCGCAATGGCCGGGAAGAACAGGCCCCGGTCCGCCATGGCGAAGAAGATGCGCGGGCCCGTCATCATGGATCCGTTGAGCGCACCGAAGCAGGAGACCATGACGAGGGCGGACACGAGTGCCCCGCCGTGGCCGCCGAGGATGGGGATTCGCTCGGCCGCCGTGGCTGCGACGAGGCGGGAGGCGGCCATCTCGGGCAACGGGACCAGGTAGACGTACGCGGCGTTGAGCAGCAGGTACAGCGCGACGATGGCGGCCGTCCCGAGAATCAGGGCACGTGGAAGGTTGCGGCCGGGCTCGCGCACTTCGCCGCCCATGAAGGCCAGGTCGGCCCACCCGTCGTAGGTCCACATGATCGGCACGAGCGCGGTGGCGATGAGCGACACGGGAACCGTGCCGGTCCAGAGCGGCGTGAAGTGCGTGGCGCTGCCGCCGGCCGCCGTGAATGCGAGCAGGCCGAGGAGCGCCACGGCGCCGAACTTGGCGATCGTCACCAGGTTCATCACCACGGAAGCGGCGCGGACCCCGACGTAATTGAGGACCCCCATCACCACGATCGTCGCCGCCGCGACATGACGTATGGTGGGAGGGTCGAATCGCAGGAAGTACCCCAGATACTCGGCGAAGATCGTCGCGATGGCGCCGAGGGCCGACGCCCGGATCACGGTCAGCTCGGACCAGCCGAAGAGAAAGGCCGGGACCGGGCCGAACGCCTCGAGCAGGAACGCGAAGACGCCGCCCGACCGGGGGAGCGCCGCCGCCAGCTCCGCGAGCGCCAGCGCGCCGGCGAGCGCGACGATGCCGCCCAGCACCCACGCGACGATGACCGGTCCCGGCACCCCCAGCGTCGCGGCCACGCCCGCGGGCACCCGGAAGATGCCGCTGCCGATCGTGCTCCCTACCAGGACGGCGATGGCGCTGCCGAGTCCCAGCCGGCGCGGGAGTCGCTCACCCCAGACATCGGGGGCAGCGCCCATGGGAAGTCCTTTGATCTAAGGTGGATACGGCAGTGCGGAGTTCGGGTGGGAGCATAATCGGACCCGCTTGACAAGGGGAAGTCCGGGGCCGTTCTTTCCCGGCTCTCAGCCCGCTGATCCCGGAGGCAGGTTCGTGGAGGCTCCTTCCCAGGCCGTGGACGTCCGCCGGCCCTCGCTGCTGGCCGACCTGGTGACGCTCACCAAGCCGCGCATCATCTCGCTGCTCCTCGTCACGACCATCGCGCCGATGTTCGTGACCGGACGCGGCTTGCCTTCTCTTCAGCTGGTGCTCGTCGTCAGCCTCGCCGGTTACCTGATGGCCGGCGGCGCGAACGCCATCAACATGTGGTTCGACCGGGACATCGACGACAAGATGTCGCGGACCCGGTTCCGGCCGATCCCCGCGGGCCGCATCGCGCCCGCGGTCGGACTTGCCTTCGGGATCGGTCTCGCGGTCATCGCCTTCGACCTGTTCTGGCAACTGGTCAACCCGCTGAGCGCATGGCTCGCGCTCGGCGGGCTCCTGTTCTACGTCTTCATCTACACGGTATGGCTCAAGCGGTTGAGTCCGCAGAACATCGTCATCGGCGGTGCGGCCGGCGCGTTCCCGCCGCTGGTTGGCTGGGCCGCAATGACCAACCGGATCGACCTCGCGGCGATCTACCTCTTCGCCATCATCTTCTATTGGACGCCACCGCACTTCTGGGCGCTCGCGCTGATCAAGCAAGGCGAGTACGCGCGGGCCGGTGTTCCGATGATGCCTGTCGTCCGGGGTGAGCGCCGGACCAAGTTCGAGATGCTGGTCTACACCCTCATGCTGCTGCCGCTCACGCTCATGCCGGTGCTGTTCGGAGCATTCGGCTGGTTCTATGCCGTCGCCGCCACACTCCTCGGCGCGCCGATGCTCTGGTACTGTGTCCGCCTGCTCCGGGAGCCCACGGTGACGCCGACCGCCTGGAAGCTCTACCGCTATTCGCTCTTGTACCTCGCGTTGCTCTTCGTGGCCATGGGAATCGACCGCAACCTTCCCGGCGCACAGGTATCCCCTCCCGCCGTCCTTATCCTGAGCAACCCGAGCCAGGAAGCGCTCGCCCCGGCCCGGTGAATTAGCTTCGTAGGGATGACCTCCACCCCGGAATCCGCCCGCGGGGGCCGTCGGCTGCCGTCGCCGGGCCGCCTGAGCCGGCTGTGGCCTCGAGTCCGGCCGTACCGCGGCGGCCTCGCGCTCGCGGTCGTGGCCCTCCTGCTGAGCGCGGCTATCGGCCTCGCGTTTCCCCAGATCGTCCGCTACCTGCTCGACGCCGCCTTTCTGCGGCAAGACCGCGCGCTCCTCGACCGGATCGCGCTGCTGCTGATCGGCCTTTTCGTCATCCAGGCGTTTCTCAACTACGTCCAGACCTACTACCTGAGCGCCACCGGCGAGCGGGCCGTGGCCGGACTGCGGCGCGAGCTGTTCGAGAAGCTGCTCACCATGCCGCCCGGGTTCTTCGCCGAGCGTCGCACCGGCGAGTTGACCAGTCGCCTGACGGCCGATATCGGCCTGCTCCAGAGCGTCATGAGCCATCAGATCGCCGAATTCTCGCGCCAGCTCCTGGCGCTGGTCGGCGGAGTCGTGCTGCTCACACTCATGCAGCCTCGCCTGACCTTCACGGCGATCGGCGTGGTCCCGCTCGTGGTGGGCTCGGGTTTCTACTTCGGGCGGCGGCTCAAGCGGATAACCACGGGCGTCCAGGACAGGGTGGCGGAGGCCACCGCGGTCGCCGAGGAGGCGCTGAGCCAGATCCGGACCGTGCAGAGCTTCGTGCAGGAGCCGGCCGAGCGGGAGCGCTATGGCGCGCGCGTGCTCGCGAGCGTCAAGGCGGCGCTGGTTCGGGCCGAGGTCCGCGGGCTCTTCTTCGGCATCCTCACGTTCACGACGTTCGGCGGCATCGTCATCGTGCTCTGGCAGGGCGGGCTGCTGGTGCTGGACGGAAAGCTCTCGCCGGGCGCGCTCGTCTCCTTCCTTCTCTACACGGTCTTCATCGCGGCCGCGATCGGGGCGCTGGCGTCCTTCTTCAGCAGCTATCAGGAAGCCGTCGGCGCGGCCGAGCGGGTGTTCGAGCTGCTGGAAACCGTGTCTCCGATCGCCGACCCGCCGGTTCCCGGTGAGCTTCCCCGGCCGGTACGCGGCGCCGTGGCGTTGGACCGTGTCTCCTTCCGTTACCTCACCGACCCCACCGCACCCTGGACCCTGCGGGAGATCGACCTGAGCGTGCGGCCGGGCGAGGTGGTGGCACTGGTCGGGCCCTCGGGAGCGGGCAAGACGACGTTGGTGTCGCTGCTGCCGCGCTTCTGGGATGTGGCGGAAGGCCGCGTGCTGCTGGACGGCATCGACATCCGTGACCTTCGCCTCGCCGACCTGAGAGGCGCCATCGGGATCGTCCCGCAGGAGCCCGCGCTCTTCAGCGGCACGGTCCGGGAGAACATCGCCTACGCCCGGCCGGGCGCGACCGTCGCCGAGGTAGAGGCGGCCGCCCGGGCCGCCCATGCGCAGGAGTTCGTCGAGCGGCTGCCGCAGGGATACGATACGCTGGTGGGCGAGCGGGGCGTCAAGCTGTCAGGCGGTCAGCGGCAGCGGATCGCGATCGCGCGAGCGCTGCTCAAGAATCCGGCCGTACTCGTTCTGGACGAAGCGACCAGCAGCCTGGACAATGAGAGCGAGCGGCTGATCGAGGATGCGATGGAGCGCCTGCTGGTGGGCCGGACGACGCTCATCATCGCCCACCGACTCAGCACCGTTCGCCGCGCGGATCGGCTGATCGTGATGGACCACGGTCGTATCGTGGAGGAGGGAAGCCACACCGCGTTGCTCGCGCGCGGCGGGCTCTACGCGCGCCTGTACCAGCATCAGTTCCGGGAGGGGGACGTGCAGTTGACCGCGGTGAACGGTGAACAACAGTGAGAAGTGAGAGGTGAGAAGTAAGAAGGTGGCTCCGTCTACCGGGGTACCCTTCTCACTCCTCACTTGTCACTTCTCACTGTCTTGACCGTTCACTGTTCACCGGGGTTGTTCTCCCCCTCCATCACGAATTCCGCCCGCCGCTGATCGGTCCGCCCCGCCAGATCCACCGACACCACCAGGCTGTAGCGACCCGGAGCCAGGCCCACGAGGCTCACGTGCCCATGCAGCGTGCTGCCCCCGGGACGCACCTGCACCGGCACCGGCCGCCACCGGAGGGGCACGCCCCCGGCCCCATCCTCGACCCAGACCGACATCGTTCCCGCATCGTCCTTCTCGCCGGCCGAGTACACCTCCAGCAGGTAGTGCGCGGTCGTCCGCGTTGGACCCAGACGCGGCAGCGCCGCCGCCGTCACCAACGCCCCGCCGCGGCGCAGCTCGCCCGGTTGCGGCACGGTGTCGCCCGCTGATGCGAGTCGGATGGCCGGCGAGAGCAGCAGGTCCGATGCGGTGGGCTGTCGGTCGAAGGCCTCGAGGTCGATCGCGGAGCGCGATTCCCGGCCCGTGACCACGTTCTTCACCGTGGCTTCCAGCCGGTATCGCCCCGAGCTCACGAGAAACTCGACCGTCTCGACCACGCAGGGCCCGGGGTGCCGTTGCGCCGGAACCGTGGCCTTCCACGCCTCGGCGCCCACCGTGGCCCCGATGGAATCGGTGATGCGAAAGGCGACCTGATAGGCGGAGCCGCTGGAGTCCACGACAGCGTACGGAATTTCGAGGAAGGCGGTGACGCGGGTGCGGTGGTGATCGGCCCGATAGAATCGCACGGCGCGGAGCGCGAGCTGCTCGCCGGTCTGCCTGACCGTTGACGGGAACAGGCCCGCGGCGCCGAGCGCCGCCGCGACAAGCAGACGCATACGTGCCGTCCTACGCGGTGATCAGCTCGCGCTGCGGCTCGCGGGGAGTCACCTCAGGTCCGTCTGGTCCCCAATACATGTTCACCTCACTTCGGATGCCGAACTCGCCCGGCAGATAGACACCCGGCTCCACCGAGAACCCGAGACCCGGACCCAGCTGACGGTCGTCGTGCGTTTCGTAGTCATCCAGATGCGGGCCCGAGCCGTGCAGATCGCGATCGATGGAGTGTCCGGTGCGGTGCACGAACCACTGGCCGAATCCCGCCTGTTCGATGACGTCACGGGCCGCGCGGTCTCCTTCATAGCCGGCGATCGGGCGGCGCGCGCGAGCCGCGTCCAGGATCAGGGCGACCGCCGCATCTCGCGCGTCCCGGACGACGGTCCAGACCTCCTGCACCCGCGCCGGTGGCGTCGCTCCGGCGAAGCCCATCCAGGTCTGATCGGCCGAGACGCCCGCGGCGGGCGCGCCCCACAGGTCGAGCAGGACGACCTGGCCCGCGGCGAGCGTTGCGTCGTGGCCCGCGATCGGCTCATAGTGCGGGTTCGCGGCGTTCGCGCCGAATGCCACGATCGGCGGGTGCTCGAAAGTGAGCCCACCCTTGCGCAGCGCGTCCGCCACCCGGGCCTGCACCGCGGACTCCGTCGTCCCGGGCGATCGAACGGCCCGGGCCAGCTCCGTGCGGGCGACCGCGGCGACGTGCTCCGCGGCGGCGACGTGTCCGGCGATTTCCACGGCATTCCAGCGTGCGGCAAAGCGGGAGACGAGCGGACCCGAGGGAACGACACGCGCGCCGAGCCGGCGCATGAGCTCCACGACACCGGATGGAACGCGGTCCAGATACGGAACGGCGTCCTCGGGTGAGACCTCCATCGAGACCGTGCGCCCCCGCACCAGCGGCCCCAAGGCGGCATGCAGCTCTTCCCACCGCGCGTACGGTACCACTCTGCCGGGGAAGCCCTCGACGCCCTGCAGCTCGATGCGATGTGCGACGGCCACCAGCTCGCCCTCACGCGGGAGCAGCACGAAGAGACGGCGCGTGCCCATGCCGCCCACGCCGAGCACTCGCGCGGCGACCGGATTCACGCCCCGGAAGTCGTAGATCAGCCACGCGTCGGCTCCCGCTTCGTCCAGCGCGGCACGCAACGCCGCGCGGTCGAGATCAGCCAGCGCGTTCATTCGTATTCTCCCGCCCCGTGGCCGCGCCAGAGGCAGGCTTGATCGCCGCGACCCTCGCAGTGCTCGTGCACCATGGTGCCCTCGAACGCGACGAGCGTGCGGAGCAGTTCGCCGTAGGCCGCGCCGTAGAACGGACAGGCGCCGCCGTCCGGCATGGCGCTGATGGAGAGCGGCCGGACCATCCGTACTTCCGGGTCCGGGCCGCCGGCGGCAAGGTCGCCGCGGAAGTAGGTCGTGGCCAGCCGGCGCGCGGCGCGGCGCGCGAGGCGCTGGCCCAGACTGGTCGGTGACACCTTCACCAGGGCCCGCGCTCCTCCGCTCGCCTTGACGGCGTAGCGCGCCGCGCGGCGGCCGGCATCGGCGAACACCAGCGGCGCGTCGGGGCGTCGGCCCACGAGGCGCAGCACCGACACCAGCTCGTCCTCGGTGACGACCCCCTCGCGCTCCGCCGCCTGCCGATAGCGGTCGATCCGCGCCGCCACGGTCTCGCTCAGACCCAGCCGGCGCGCGACGATGTCCTGCGCCAGCACCTCGAGGCCGTCCTCGACGGGCGTATCGAGATTACGGAGCGCCTCCAGCAGGCTCAGGGGAAGGAACGCGGGAATCGGCTGCGAATCAGGCACAGGGGGCGGGGGCGCGGGCGGGTCCGGAACTGCGAGACGGGGCGGAACATAGCCGGAGGACGGCAGCCCATCCAGGGGTCCTTGCGCCGGGCGAACCCCGCTGGAACATTGGGTCATGACCGACCCCGCACCCGACCGGCGTGCGTTCGAGGCGGAAGTGCTGCCGCAGCTCGACAGCCTCTACCGGCTCGGACTCCGCCTGACGACGGACCCGAGCAGGGCGGAAGACCTGGTCCAGGACACCGTCCTCAAGGCGTTCCGCTCCTGGCAGAGCTTCCAGCCCGGAACCAACATCCGCAGCTGGCTGTTCACGATTTTGCGTAACACGTTCATCAACGACTACCGCCGCAGGCAGCGAGAGCCGATCCCGATGGACCTGGAGGCGGTCGAGCCGCATGCCGTCTTCAGGGCAGCCCAGGATGAAGACCCCGAGGGGACATTCTTCTCGCAGATCGTGGACGCCAAAGTCCTCGACGCGATCGACGCGCTCCCCGAGGAGTTCCGTGAGGTGCTGGTGCTGAGTGACATCGAGAATATGAGCTACGCCGAAATCGCCGAGATGCTGGCCATTCCGGTGGGCACCGTCAAGTCCCGCCTGTTCCGGGCGCGGCGCCAGCTTCAGGAGGTACTGTACGACCATGCGGTGGAAATGGGTTACATCCGGGCGCGTGACCGCGCGCCGGCCAAGCCGTAGGATGCGGAGGATACGCTGATGGCCGGCGGCCCGAACTGCGTCGAGGCGCTGGCGCTGCTTCAGGATTACCTGAAGCAGGAGCTCACGCCGGAGTTGGAAAACAAGATCACCACCCACCTCCAGAAGTGCCGGCACTGTTTCACTCACCTGCAGTTCGAGCGGGGCTTCCTCGAGATGCTGGAGCGCAAGGCCAAGGGGCAGTGCTGCCCCGATCGCCTGCGCGACCGCATCCTCGCCTCGCTCCGTAACCCCTCGGACGCCTAGGGCGCGCGCCCGCGCCCCAGCAAGTGTCTCCCCTGACGGCCGTCGCGCTCGCCGCTCTGTCCGCGGCGGTAGCGTGGCTGGCCGGCAGTCTCACCGCCGGCGGCGCCGTCGCGGCAACCCTGATAGGGACTGCCGTGCTCGTCGGAGCGGGCTGGCCCGGGGGCGCCGCGCTCGCGGCGTTCTTCGTCTCGAGCAGCGCGGTCTCCAGGATCGGGCCGGCCGTCCCCCCCGCCGGTGACGCCAAGGGGAATCGGCGCGACCATCGGCAGGTCTTAGCCAACGGAGGCCCCGCGGCGCTCGGCGCGCTCATCGGTCGCGGCGAGGCCGGACTGGCGCTCTGGATCGTGACGGCAAGCCTCGCGGCCGCAGCCGCGGACACCTGGGCCACCTCGGCCGGTGCATGGAGCCGAGTCATGCCACGTCACCTCCTTACCTGGCGGCAGGTCCCGGCTGGCACGGGCGGCGGTGTCACTCTGCTCGGGTGTCTCGGGGCACTGTGCGGCGCGTTGGTGGTGGCGGGGGCGGGCGCGGTTTCCGGCGCCGATCACCGCCTCTGGCTTACGGCGGCGATAGGTTTCGGGGGGATGTTCGTGGACTCCGCGCTCGGCGCCGCCGCGCAGGGCCATTTCCGCTGTTCGGCCTGCGGTGAGCAGTCCGAGTGGCCGATACATCGCTGCGGCGCGACCACGACTTTGGAGGGAGGCTGGCAGTGGCTCGACAACGACGGCGTGAACGCACTGGCCACTACGCTGGCCGCCGTGGGCGGCTGGGCGTCGTGGGTCTGGTTATCGGCGCGCTTGTCGTGATCGCGGCCTGCCGTCCCACACCGACCGAGCCGGCGCCCACGGCCGGCGTCCCGCTGGCTCCGCCGGGCGGAGGCGCTCCGGCGCCTCAGCCCGCGCCGTCGCTATCACCGCTTCTCGGAACCTGGCGCGGTGTGAATACCGCGTTCCTGCCGAGCACGATACAGACCACTACCTGGCGCTTCGACGCGGACGGCGCCTGCCTCGAGACGTTCCTCACGATCACGGACGGCCTGCAATCCGAGAGCGACCGCC